>JBFLZX010000001.1:0-4123 GCA_040756075.1 Patescibacteria group bacterium
GGTGGTTTGCTCCACTTATAGCAGCTCTAGTTGGCGCTGCAATCGGCGTTGCAACTGCAGCAATAGTAGGCCAATCCCTTTGGCAAGGAGCATTAGTTGGTGCAATTGGTGGGCTTGCATTTAATGGTGTAGGAAGTCTTATGTTAAAAGGCATAGCTCAAACAGCAGCACATGGTTTTGCTGGAGCCGCTGTTGGTGCTATTGGTGGAGCAATAGAAGGAGGCGATGTTGGACGAGGCGCTCTCGTCGGACTTTTCTCTGCGAGTATTGCGAATGGATTAGGACAAGCTGTCCAAGCTGCAGGCATCCTCTCTGAAACAGGATCAAGTGTTATGGGCGAAGTTGGAAATTTTACTGCTAGAACTGGGATTGGAGCTGTAGTTGGCGGTGCTACGAGTGCAGCTTTTGGTGGTAGTTTTGGCCAAGGTGCTGCAATGGGTGCAATGACTGCGGGGATTGGGTATCTGACAAATCATCTTGAGCACAGTATTTTAGAATTTAAAAGTCAAGCGGACGTAGCAAAATACTATAAACATCTATTACCAGATTACCAAGCTGAAGTAGAATCATTCCTAAAACAATTTAGCATTGATCCAATTGACGGAAGTAGATTACTTGAGCCGCTAGATTTTGGGATGAAAGATTTAGTGACTTTTGGTTCTTCCGCTAAGTTTCAAAGACGCGATTTAACTTCTTATTTATTTCCAGGAACGAATTACTGCGGTTGGACAAAATCAGGACCAGGACTTCCAACTTCACGTCTTGATTTTTATTGCCAAACACATGATACCTGTCTTAGTAATGCCGGAGCTTCATGCTTAAATTTCTTAAATCCTGAAGTGAATAAATGTCACGGTGAATTAATTTCTAACATTTGGGGGCATAATGATTAACTTATAAAAAATAGGAGCTAAATTATGTTCATTAATATATTTGTAAGTTTTGCCAATATTGTGGTTGCAATCTTTTTAATGTTTATTCTTTTTTTTATGCAAGGGTTTCCATTAGGTTTAATAATAGGAGGAACATTTATTGCGCTTAATTTTTGTAAATCTTCTAAAAAAACATATAGCCGAATAATATATTTTATAATACCCCTAACTGTATTATTTTCGATTAACATTATTATGGCTGGAGCAGAGTCCAGTGTTCCATCTTATTGCAAAATTCCGATTCCAGTTGGATTAGCGATTTTATCGCCAATATGGGCAATAATTTTATTAAACCTGTATTTTTCAAAAAGAATTTGCGATAAATCCAATACAAACAATTATTATTCTATATGGACAAAAATTATGGCAATCAGTTTTTTTATTTTTGGAATAATCTATTTAGGATTCGGAATTGTTTCCGCTCCATTCTTAATTTTAATGTATTCAAAAGATCCTGTTTCTTTTTGGTCTAGTATCGTGTTTATATTTTCTGGATTATTTAAAATGCGAGTAGTAAAGAATTTACTAAAAAATAATTTACAATATATGCACTATACGATTCTCCTTATTGGTTTATTAGATGCGCTTATTGGATATGTGTTTATCCCTAAGTTTATAGCTATTATAAACATATACTTAATAATTTATTTTATTATATCTCTAGGATATTTTTTAAAAATCCATCCTAAAAAGTAACCGGAAGGTAACCGGTGTCGGAAGGTAACCGGTGTCGTTTCTGGATAACACCTTTATTTTCAATATGTTACAAATAAATAAAGTACTTTGCTACAAACTCAGGAAAGTACTGAATAAGCTTCTTAAAAAAAGGTAACCGGTGTCGTTTCTGGATAACACCTTTATTTTCAATAGGTTACAAATAAATAAATATTGACAATCATTTTTATCTATAGTATTCTCTTTTTATGCCGCGACCGGAAAGAATTTCATTAGAGGGGTTTGTTTATCATGTTATTAATAGAGGTAATAATCGACAGGATGTTTTTAAGGATAACGACGATTTCACAGCATACCTAGAAATAATTAAAAGGTTTAAAACAAAGTATCAATTTAAGCTATACGCCTATTGCTTGATGAATAATCATGTACATCTAATAATCGAACCCACCAAACCAAACACTCTTTCAAAAATCGTACAATCAATAACACTAAGCCATATTCGGCTTTATCATTACAAGTACAAATCATCCGGACATATTTGGCAAGGGAGATTTAAAAATCCTCTTATCCAAACTGACGAATATCTTCTTGAATGCATAAAGTATATCGAATTAAACCCAGTAAGAGCAAACATTGTTTCAAAACCCGAAGATTATCTTTGGTCGAGTTACAGGTTTCATAGCCTTGGCGAAGATAAGAATAAGCTTCTTGACAGTGACCCAACATTTTTATCATTAGCAAATACCGATAAAACGCGTCAAAAAGCTTACCGAGATTTTATCACAACAGAACAAGATGAAGATATGCTTGATTCAATAAGAAAGTCTATCGCCAATGGATGTATTTTAGGTGAAAACAATTTTATAGACAAAATAAAACAAAAAATATCCTTTGCAAGACCAAAGTTAAGAGGCAGGCCAAGACTAAAATTAATTAATTCATAACACATTGATAAATATATTGTTACGCAGAAACGACACCGATTGCTAGTAATGGCGTAGATTATATTCAAGCACGAATTTTAAAAGGTAGAGAAGTGAGCGATTATTTAAATAAATGGAGTGGTTATTCTAGAAGCAGGGATGTTCGTGTAAATTTTAGCGCATTTAAACAAAGGATGGCTCTTTATATCTCAAGGCAAGATGGTCAATTTTATAAAGCCACCAATCATAATAGTAATTACGCTATAAACTATGTAATTTATGGCAAAGCAAATGTAGATAATACACAAATTGGATGGGCGCCTCCATTTGCAAAAGATAATTAAAACTTATTAACAAATTACAGGAGAGGAAAATATATGATTTTAGTAGAACCAATTGGGCTTTTTTTAGGCGTTTTTGCTCTGATTTTATTTTTTGTAATTTTAATTAGTAAATTTTTTATAAAACGTTTATGGCAAAAACCTTTATGGTTAAAGAGCGGTATTTTTTTTGGAATAACCCATTTTATTTTAACTACAATTACATTAATTCATATTTGGTTGAATTTAAAAAATGAAGCCGAACTTGGAATGGTATGGAGTTTTTTTATATATGGGGATTTTCCTATATCCTTATTATTGTTTACTAATTTTTTTCGTAGCATCTTTGAAGCCACTATAACAAGCTTTGTTTCGTTATCGTCTTTTGATAATTTAATATTTCCTTATATAGTGTTTGGGTTTTTTGGAAGCATGCAATATTGTTTATTAGGTGGTTTGATAGGAAAGCTCATTGAAAAAATAAGAATTAGGTCACCAGGGTCAGACCTCCACTTTAGAAACTAATTATGGAAAATAAGTTCCGGGGACACAAAAAGTAACCGGTGTCAAAGTAACCGGTTTCGTTTCTGGATAACATTAAAAATAATCGGGGTCAGACCTCCACTTTAGAAACTAAGTAGAAACACCAGGGTCAGACCTCCACTTTAGAAACTAATTATGAAAAATAATTTTAGCCTATGATCTCTAATTTTCGTAAATTTACCCACGCACCAGTCCGCCGTAGGCGTACGGTACGGGGCGTTGCTTTTGTTAAATTCATCTCTGCTTTTATCTCTTTCGTTTTTCTCTTTACTCAGCTCGAACTAAAAGTCTTCGCAAACCCTATTGCTCCAAACCCAATATTTGGAGGTCTCACCTCCAAATATCCGACCTACGCGATTGGATTTAGATCGTTACAAACAATTCAATTTCGTTATGATGATTTAAACCGTCTCATTGATAAAGGCACCCTACTACGCCAAGGCTTCGAAGGGCAGGCAAACAATGTTTACACCTCAATAGCAACATATACTTATGATGATGCACAAAAGCCAAACTGTATTGGTAGATTATCCCGTGTAGAATACACTAGTGGATCAACCGAATTCTTCTATGACACCCTCGGCCGTGAAATCCAAACCGTAAAAAAAGGTAACCGGTGTCGTTTCTGGATAACACCTTTATTTTCAATAGGTTACAAATAAATAAATATTGACAATCATTTTTATCTATAGTATTCTCTTTTTATGCCGCGACCGGAAAGAATTTC
>JBFLZX010000001.1:4223-109970 GCA_040756075.1 Patescibacteria group bacterium
TTTTATAGACAAAATAAAACAAAAAATATCCTTTGCAAGACCAAAGTTAAGAGGCAGGCCAAGACTAAAATTAATTAATTCATAACACATTGATAAATATATTGTTACGCAGAAACGACACCGATTGTTTTTTTATAATATATGTGCCTGATAGGCAATTTGCATTTGCCGAACAGTTTGATTTAAATACTACAGTTAATATAAATCCAAATAATGTGCAAAATTGCCGTTGCCAAGGCCAGCAAACCGCAGAATTAAATTTTAATAACAATACAGCTTATACAAGATTTATTGTGGGGTGATATATGAATAGAATATTTAAAATTAAAAAATTATTAATTATTTTTATTATTTTAATCTTTTTTTCTCTAGAAGGTTTATTTGCTGAAAATCGAATCCAGGATTTTAATAATAATAGGAATAACCAGCGTTTTCAGATAAGGGAAAATAATGTTCTGGGTAATTTTAGAAATAATGCTAATAAACCAGATTTAATGATTGACGATTTGTTTGTTATGTCCGTTCCGGAAAAGAATAATAATCCTAATATTACACAGGATTACGGTGTTGGCCTAAGGCTTATTTTTGCAAATACCGGGCATGCGCCCGCACAAAATATAACTATTGAAGCGCGTGTAGATGGAGGAAATCACGGCAGGTATAGAGAAAATATTGGCAATTTAGCCCCAGGGGAAACCAAAATAATTAATTGCACTGCTCCGTTATTTAGGCCGGAACATAGAAGGAATTATACATTGGTAGTTGTTATTGATCCGGATAACCAGATTGCCGAATTAAATGAAAATAATAATGTTTGGCAGATACCGAATTTTTCAATAAGCTTTAGGCAGTAGAACGTATAATTCGTTGACGAAGAGTAAAAAACCTGTTATAATTAAAATAAATATCCCCTCAATTCAATAATTTGGAGGTTTTTTTAGTTCTTGCCTGAAGCTTTTTATGTTAATTGGACAAATACTTATAAAAGAAGGATTAGTTAGTCAAAAAGAGCTGGATCTAGCCCTTGACAAGCAAAGAAAGGAAGGAGGTTTTCTTTGTAAGACAATAGTAAGGCTCGGATTTGCTAAAGAAGAAGATATACTACCTCTGCTCTCATCAGAAATAAATATTCCTTATATACGATTAAGGGATTTTACTATTTCCAAAGAAATTATCCAAAGAATTCCTGCTCGTTTCTCTAATTTTTATAAAATAGTGCCATTTAGTATTAAAGATAACACAGTCTCGGTTGCCGTAGACGATCCTTTAAATATTGCTATGCTTGATGATTTGAGGCTTATTTTAGGATTTAAGATAAAACCCTGTCTTGCAGGAGAATTCGATATAGCTGATGCGATAAAAAAATATTATGGCGTAGGAGCTGGTACAGTAGAAGAAATTTTACTTCAGAAGGATTTAAAGAAAACTACAAAAGATATAGATTTAAATAAGGATTCAACTAATATTGAGGAGATGACAGATGATGCGTCTGTTATAAATTTAGTTAATGAAATTTTATTAGAAGCGCATAGGGACAGAGCCACAGATATTCATCTTGAACCTTACGAAGACCAATTCCGCTTACGTTACAGGATCGACGGCATTCTTTACGATATTAAGACTCATTTAGATATACACCACTTAAAAAGTTCTATAATTTCCCGTATAAAGATTATGTCAAATCTAAATATTGCAGAGCATAGGCTTCCCCAAGATGGTAGAATAAAGATAAAGATTAAAGACGTCGATTTAGATTTACGTGTTTCAATATTACCTACTGGTTATGGCGAAGCGGTGATGATTAGGCTTTTATCGAGTGATATATTTTTAGGCCTTGAGAATTTAGGCCTTATTGGCAATGATCAGGCGATCTTAGAGTCAGCAATTAAGAAACCATTTGGCATTATTTTTGTTACTGGCCCAACCGGGTCTGGTAAGACAACAACTTTATATGCCTGTTTATCAAAATTAAATCAGTCAGGTATAAAAATTCTTACTATCGAGGATCCCGTAGAGTATCAATTGAGAGGTGTTACGCAGATGCAGGTTAATCCGCAGATAGGCTTAACTTTTGCGCAAGGTTTACGAAGTATGCTTCGCCATGATCCGGATATAATGATGGTTGGAGAGGTGCGTGATTTGGAGACTGCGCAGATCTCTATTCGTATTGCTCAGACTGGGCATTTAATTTTTTCCACAGTGCATACAAATGATGCCAGCGGCGGCATCACCCGTCTTCTAGATATGGGTATTGAACCTTATTTATTAGCATCATCTTGCGAACTATTTATGGCACAGAGGCTTGTTCGTTTAATTTGTCCGGATTGCAAAGTTAAAATAACTCTGCAGAAGAGAGAAGATCTCTTAAGGAAGATGGATAATACATCTATTCTCCAAGATTTAGATCTTTATGAGGGTAAAGGCTGCGCAAAATGCAGGTTTACGGGATATTACGGCCGTACCGCTATTTATGAATTACTTGTTGTTAATGAGGATATCAGAAGCTTAATTATTCAAAAAACCGCGGTTAGTCAGATAAAAGAGAAGGCGATTCTACAGGGTATGCGGACACTTAGAGAATGTGGCTTAGAGAAGATAAAACTTGGTTTAACAACAGTTGATGAAGTTTTAAGAGTAAGCTAAACGATGAATTTTATATATCAAGCAAAAAATTCACCTAGCCAAATAATCGAAGGCGCAATAGAAGCCGATAGCATATTGCATGCCCAGGCAGTTTTAGCTAGAAAAGGGCTTTTTCCGATATTTATAAAAGAAGAGATTAAGAATAAAATCAATTTTCATTTCTTAAATCGTATCAGCCAGCGCGATATTAATATTTTTACACAGCAGTTATCTAATTTAATCAATGCTGGCATGCCATTGCTAAAAGCGCTGGAAATTATTTATAATCAAACAAGTAACCGCAGGTTTAAGGCTATCTTGTTTGATATTAAAGATAAGGTTAAAACCGGATTTACCTTATCTAGCGCTATTAGCGATCATAAAGATATATTTAGAAATCATTATATTGCGCTTATCCGCGCAGGTGAATCGTCAGGGGCTCTAGATAAAGTTTGTTTTAGCTTATCAGAATTTTCTGAAAGCGAAGAAGATCTTCGTTCAAAGATTCAAGTTGCGTTGAGCTATCCACTATTTATTTTTATTGTTGGAGCAGCCACTTTATATATTTTATTTACATTTATTATTCCAAAGATGAGTTTTATTTTCTTGAGCTTAACTGATTCATTGCCTTTGCCGACAAGAGTTTTACTCGCTCTTAGTAATTTTTTAAAAACTAAAGGCCTATTGATAGTTCTTGCCTTAGGCTTATTTTTTTATCTTACAAAAAGATATCTAAAAACTGTTGACGGGAAGTTTAAATTCGATAAGGCTGTGTTGAGATTGCCGCTGCTCGGGAATTTTATTAAGAAAAACCAGATAGCAATATTTATTAAAACCTTATCACTTTTAACTAAATATAAAATACCAATTCCCGATGCGTTAAATATTGCTTCGTATACAATTACTAATAGGTTACTTTTTGAGAAAGTTAATGAACTGCGATTAGATATTTTAAAGGGTATGTCATTCAGAGATTCGTTGAAAGAAAATGATTATCTAGAGTTTTTTGCTGTGGATTTAATTTCAACGGCACAAGAATCTGGTTCATTCGAGTTTGCATTAAATAAAATTTCTGATATTTATAACCGTGATATCGAAAGGAATATTAAAATATTTACCTCAGTTTTAGAACCGATGATGATTTTGATTATGGGTATTATCGTAGGTTTAATTGTAAGCGCTATGCTTTTACCAATATTTCAAATGAACCTTTTAATTAAATGAGAGGCGTAATGAAAAATAAAGGTTTTACACTAATTGAATTAATGCTTGTTGTAACAATTATTGGTGTTTTAGCGGCGATGGTTATGCCTCGGTTTTCGGGGAGAAGCGAGCAGGCAAAAATTGCCGCGGCAAAAACGGACATTAATGCAAGCATATCTACATCTTTAGATTTATTTGAGATGGATAATGGCAGATATCCAATTTCCAGTGAAGGATTAGATGCCTTATCAAGTAACCCTAAATCCAGCGACCTGGTAAATTGGTCAGGGCCGTATTTAAAAAGAAGGCCCATAGACCCATGGGGTAGACAATATAAATATTTATCTCCAGGTAGCCACAATCAAGATTATGATTTATTCTCATTTGGCCCGGACGGAGTAGAAGATAATGAGGATGATATTAAAAATTGGGAATAGTTGTTCATTTACTCTAATCGAACTTATGATTGTAGTAAGTATTTTATTAGTTATGACTGTTATTTCTTTGCCTCTCTTCTCAAAAACTTTTGATAACATTGCATTAGAGAATTATGCTAAGGATATAGTTCATTTAATGAGATTTGTGCAATTAAAGGCGATATCAGAAAATAACGATTACCGTATAAATTTTAATAATAATAAATTTATTCTAGAAAAAAAAGAAGGCAATGATTATAAAAATGTCTTAGAAAGATTATCAAATATTAAAAAGATATCGGAAAAAATTATAATTAATTCAAGCCCAAGCTATATTTTTTTCAGGGCCAATGGCCAAATACATTCTTTTAATATAACTTTAAGCTCAAAGTCAAATAAAACTATCTCAATATTAAATGATAGCGAATTATTTAATGCAAAAATCAAATAGCGGATTTTTATTAATCGAGGTTTTAGTCAGTACTATGATTGTTTCAATAGCTTTAATTTTTCTCCTTCAGGCTTTTCATTATTCACATAAAGCGCTGGTTAAGGCATCGGTTTATTTTAAGGATCTAAACTTAACAGAAGAAAAAAATATTTTAATAACATTAAATAATGAGAGATAAAGGGTTTACTTTAGTTGAACTTTTGATTGGCTTGACAATTTTTTGTATATTAGCTGTTACAATTTTTGGGGCTTTTCGTTCAGGGATACTATCATGGGATAAAATTGAATCTCGGCTTAACGAAGAGCAAAATATGGTAACTTTATTTAGTATTTTAGAACGCGAAATCCACAATTTGGTAGAATATAAGGAAAAACCATTTTTTGGCACCAAAGACCATATAAATTTTTATACGATAAAGAATATCGAGGAGGATGGCGTTTGTTTAAATTATATTTATAATATTAGCTATAGTATCCAAAATTCAGATTTAATTAAAACTGAGGCTAGATTAGGTAACTTTCATAAAGAAAAATATATGAAATTATTAAGAATTAAGCAGGTAAATTTTAAGTATTTTTCTGGTGGTGAATGGAATAATGAATGGCGAGATAAAGAAGTCTTGCCAAAAATTATAAAAATAGAAATAGAAGCCAGCAAGAATCATTATCAAAAAACCATTTTTATTCCTATTACACATTCTATAGATGACTATGCGTAAAATTACAAAGAATAGCGGTGTAATTATTATTGCTAGTTTTTGGATTTTAATTATACTAAGCGCGCTTGCGTTGTCTATTGCTTATCGTGCAAGCGTTGGCTTAAAATTAATGCAATATTATAAAAACCAGATAGATGCCGGAATAATAACAAAAGAAGCAATTAGAAAATTTATTGAGTTATCAGAAAACGGTGAATATGCCTATAATAATCCCGGATGTTTTAAGGATATCGAAATTAATAATGGAATATTTTCTATAGTTGCTCAAGAAAAAGATGAAGTTTCAGGTGAGACAATCTATGGCGCCGAAGACGAAGATGGGCGTATCAATATTAATTCGCCATTTATTACAAAAGAGATGCTGCTTAAATTACCGCATATTACTGATGATTTTGCTCAAGACATAATTCAATACCGTAGCGAGCTAAAGAAAGGCTTAAGTAGAATAAAAAATATAGAGGAGTTATTTTTATTGCCTAGTTTTAACATACAATCTTTAAGCACAATTTTAGAATTTATGACTGTCTATGGCGGCGGTAGGGTAAATATTAATTCAGCGAAAAAAGAGGTATTAACTGCTCTAGGTATTGATGAAATGTTAGCCGATGCGATTATAGCATATCGTGATAACTGCCCGATTACCGACATGGAGGAAGTAGGATTAAGAAACGGTAAAGACTACATGACTACAGAATCAAAATGCTATAGATTAAACATTTCTGTAAAAGCAGGCAAGATCAATAAAAAAACAACTGTAATTTTAGAAAAAGGTTCTTATAAAATAAAATACTGGAATGAATCATAGAATTTTTGCAATCGAGATAAAAGATAACTATATAAAAACAGCTTTTGTTGAGAGCGATGCCCCCCTTACTAAGCTTGATAAGAAAGAGCAAATTATAGTCAATTTTAATGCTGTTAGGATAAAATCGAAAGAAGATAGAAAAAATATACTTTTATATTTAGCTAATAAATACGGTAAATTAAAGTCAAAAATAGTGGTAGCATTGGCAGATAATAGTTTTATTACAAGGGATATTAAATTACCAACTAGCAATAATCAAGAAATAATCTCAATGCTTAGTTTTCAAATTCCAAGATTAAGCCCTTTTTCAACCGAAGAAATAGTTTTTGATTATTTTAAAATTAATGAAGATAACTCCGGGTATAGCGATTTATTTATTCCTATTATACAAAAAACTACTATAAATGAACTCTATGCGCTTGCTAAGGAGGTTAATTTTAATATAAGCAATTTTAGGTTAGGTGCTGAAGCAGTGGTAGCCGCAATTAAGTATTTTAAATCTAAAGATAAAGTTTTTTCAGATTTGGATAATTTTATCTGTTTAAATTTAGATAATTTTGATACGAGTATAATAGCTGTAAGAAATAATAAAATTTCTTTTCTGCGGAATATACCTTTTGGTGCAAGCGATATCAAAAAATCTTTTGTAGATTTTAAGGTTGAACTAAATACTACTTTTTTAAATATTAAGAATAAATTAACAGATTTACAGTTTGATAAAATATTTGTTGCCGGGGTGGATATCGATAATGATTTAAAAAGAAGATTTCGAGATGAGTGTGGCGATAAATTTATTTTTATCAACCCTCTTGAATGCGTGGATAATATAAAATTTAATATTGAAAACAAAAGTGAAAATTTATCATATTTGGCTTGTCTTGGGCTATTATTGAATAACCAAATTTTATCATTCTCTCCCCATCAGATTATTAAAAAAGGTAATAGCGGAAATTTAGTGAAATATGTTCTATCAAAAACAGCTTTGTTGTTATATATTTCTATTTTATTGATTTCTTCAATATTGATTATTAAATTTAATGAAAAAAAAGAAATATTGAGAGAATTTGACAAAAGACTTAAAAGTATTGATTTAGATATATCAAGTATTAAAGAGTCGCTTTTAATAGCGCAAATCGAGAAAGAAGATTTAATCGAAATGCTTTCAGAGTTTTATGGTATTATCCCTCAGGATATAGCCTTAGACAATCTATCTTATAATTATAATCAGGATTTTGTTATTAAGGGTAAGTCCAGCAATCTAAGACAAATCAATAATTTTTTAAATTTACTAAAAGAAAGCCGCCATTTCAATAATGCACAACTAAAATATGCTATAAAAAATAAAACAGATAATGGAGAAAAAGTAAATTTTCAAATTGATTTTTATTTAAAACAAAGATGAGATGAAGAACTTTAGTAAACGAGAAAAAAAATTGGCTTATTTAACTATTCTTGTTGTTGCTTTTGCATTTATTTTAAATGTTATAGTTATTCCTTTGAAGCATTCGTGGATAAGCCTAGAGCGGGATATTGAAATGAAAAAGCTGGCTTTGGAAAGATATGATGATCTTCTAAAGCGTGGGCAAAATAAAGGATTTATAAATTTTTCTGATACTAAAAAATATAAATCAGACGTTGAGGTATTAAATGATTTATTTAGTTTAGTTGATAAAATTTCAAATAAATCATCTATCGATTTAATTTCAATCAGGCCTTCAGGTAAGGAAAAAAAAGACGAATTGGTAAAATATTCTCTTGAAATTAAGATAGAGGGAACCTTTAAAAACATTCTAATATTTATTGAAAATACCTCAAAGACAAATAGCAATTTTTTAGTAGAACAGCTTGAGATTGCTAAATCTAACCAGTCGAGCGCTCTGTCTGCTAGACTTATTATCTCTAAGTTTGTTGTCATATAAACCCTTTTAAATACCTTGAATTATATAAATAAAGTTTTATAATATTACTATTATAAAAACTCAAGAAATGAAAAAATTAATTCCAGTTACAGATTTAACATTGCAAAATAAAGCCTTAAAGGCAAAGATTGCTAAGGAAATTTTAAATTTATCAAAGAATTGCGATTTTGTCCTAGGCCAAGAAGTAGGGCTATTCGAAGAGGATATCGCTAAATATTGTGGCGTAAAATATGCAGTTGGCGTTGCCTCTGGCACAGATGCTTTGGTTTTATCGTTATTGGCTTTGGGTATTGGCACAGGCGATGAAGTAATAACTACGCCATTTACATTTATTGCAACGGCTGAGGCAATTGTAAGAGCTGGTGCAAAACCGGTGTTTTGCGATATTAAGCCAGATACTTACAATATCGATGAAGATAAAATCGAGGCTTTAATTAATTCAAAGACAAAGGCAATTTTGCCAGTTCATTTATATGGCTTGTCTTGTAATATGGATAAAATTTTAAGCATTGCCAAGAAATATAATTTAAAAGTGGCCGAAGATTGTGCGCAAAGCTTAGGTTCTAGGTACAACAATAATATGACAGGATCTTTTGGCAAGATTTCCGCTTTAAGTTTTTTTCCCAGCAAGAATTTAGGTTGTTTTGGTGATGGCGGGGCGGTTTTGACTAATGACGAAGAATTAGCAAAAAAAGTAAGGCTTATGCGCAACCATGGCTCAAGCGACAAGTATAAATACATAATGCATGGGTTTAATTCACGATTGGATACAATCCAGGCTGCGATATTGCGGATTAAATTAGAAAATTTAGATAAATGGGTAAAAATGCGCCGTAAAAATGCAGAATTATATATTAAATTATTGAATGGCGTGCAAGGCGTAACTTTACCTATGGAGTCCGAAGGGTATTATTCAAGTTACAATTACTTTACAATCAGAATAAAGAATAACAGAACATTACTAAAAGATGCTTTAAAAAATGAAGGCGTTTCATCAGCTATTTATTATCCTTTAAGTTTACATCTGCAGGATGTATTTAAAAATTTAGGTTATAGTAAAGGCAATTTACCAAATGCCGAAGCCGCGCAAGAAGAAGTTTTGTCGCTTCCAATGTATCCAGAATTGAAAACAGCGCAAATTAAGAAAATTGCTTCAGTTATTCGAAAGGCTCTAAAATGAATTGGCATATAGTTGGAGGTATTGCCGCTATTTTAACGACTTTTAGTTTTTTGCCGCAAGTTATAAAAATGAAACAGACCAAATCAGTTAATGATGTTAGCCTTGTGACAATGTTGCAATTAAGCATAGGTGTATTATTGTGGATTGTATACGGCATATATTTAAATAACCCTATAATAATATCGGCGAATTCGGTAACGTTTGTGCTTTTATTAACAGGATTAGTTTTATTTTTTAAGCATAAAAAATGATTGAAGGCGTAAAAGTCAGAAAATTAAAAGTTTTAACTGATAAGCGCGGCAGGCTTATGGAAATTTTTAGAGTTTCCAAAACCGGCATAAAGCCTAAGCAGATTTATATGACTACTGCCTTCGAAGGCGTAATCAAAGATAGAGATAAGTTCCATCTTCATAAAAAACAAACTGATAATTTTTGCTGTGTGAAAGGAATAATAAAATTAGTATTAGTTGATATAAGAAAAAACAGTAAAACCCATGGCCAGATAAATGAATTTGAAATCGGAGATGATAACTTTTGCTTGGTAACTATTCCAAAAGGCATCCTGCATGCATTTAAGAGCTTAAAGGACGAAGCGATAATTATTAATTGCATTGACCATGAATATAATAAAAATAAGCCAGATGAATTTAGGGTTAATAATAAGTATTACGATTGGGAGAAGGAATGAAGGGCGTAATTCTTGCAGGTGGTTTAGGCAAGCGGCTTTATCCTTTAACTAAGGTTACAAATAAACATTTGCTTCCGGTTGGTTCAAAGCCAATGATTTATTATCCGATTTCAACGTTGATTGGCGCCGGGATTAAAGATATTATGATTGTAACCGGAGGAAACAATGCCGGCGATTTTTTACGGCTTTTAGGTAATGGGCAAGAATTTGGTTTAAAACATATTAATTATACATATCAGCAAGGAGAGGGCGGTATTGCCGATGCCCTAAAACTTGCAGAACATTTTGTCGATGGCGATAAGGTTGTAGTTATTTTGGGGGATAACATTATTGAAAAGCCAATTTATGAGCAGGTAGAGAAATTTAGGCAGCAAAGACAAGGTGCAAGGATTCTTTTAAAGAAGGTTAAAGACCCTCAAAGATTTGGGGTTGCACAAATAAATAGCAAAAAAATTATTAATATTGAGGAAAAGCCAAAAGTTCCAAAGTCCGATTACGCAGTAACAGGAATTTATATGTATGATAGCCAAGTATTTAACATTATTCGGCCGCTTAAACCATCAAAAAGGGGCGAATTAGAGATTACAGATGTAAATAATGCTTATCTTGCAAAAGACCAACTTGAGTATGATATTTTAAAAGGTTATTGGACAGATTGTGGTACATTTGATTCGCTTTTGCTTGCTAATAATTTAGTTGCAAAAAATAAATGAAAATACTTGTTACTGGTGGTTGTGGGTTTATTGGATCAAATTTTATCAGATATATCGCAGCAAAATATCCTACCTATAAGATTACAAATTTAGATAAGCTTACCTACGCAGGGAATCTAGAAAATTTAAAGGATATCGCACATCTTAAAAATTATAATTTTATAAAGGGTGATATTTGCGATGAAAATGTTGTTGATAAGCTTGCTAAAGTTAATGATGTAGTAATAAATTTTGCTGCAGAGTCACACGTTGATAGATCCATTAAAAACAGCCGGGATTTCTTGCGAACAAATGTGCACGGCGTTGATGTTATATTGGGTGCGGTAAGAAATAATAAAATAAAAAGATATATTCAGATTTCAACTGATGAAGTTTATGGTTCAATTTTATTCGGTTCAGCTAAGGAAGAAGATGCGCTAAAACCAAATAGCCCTTACGCAGCATCTAAGGCAAGCGCGGATTTATTATGCCGTGCATATTTCAAAACTTTTAATTTACCAGTAATAATTACTCGATCTTCCAATAATTTTGGGCCGTATCAATATCCAGAAAAAGTTATTCCATTATTTATTACAAATCTGCTTGAAAATAAAAAAGTTCCATTGTATGGAGATGGTTTAAATGAGCGCGATTGGTTATTTGTTCTAGACAATGTAAGGGCAATTGACCTTGTTTTGCATAAAGGCAAAATTGGGCAAATATATAACATTGGAATAGGCAAAGAAATTGCTAATTTAAAATTAACTAAAATTTTGCTGGATAGCTTAGGTAAAACAAAAAAAATGGTTAAATACGTCGTTGACAGGCTTGGGCATGACAGGCGTTATAGTATTGATAATAAAAAAATTGTAAAGTTAGGTTGGCAGCCAAATTATGATTTTCAAACAGCCATAAGCTTAACAATCCGTTGGTATAAAGAAAATAAATCATGGTGGAAAAAGTTCAAAAAATCTTAATTACGGGTAGCGAAGGAATGTTAGGGCAGGCTATTTGCGCTGCCTTAAAAAATAAATATCGTATATATAAAAGCACGCTTAAGAGTTTAGATATTACGAAAAAAGATTTAGTATTTAAAAAAATCAAAAATTTTAGGCCAGATTTTATAATTCATGCTGCAGCATATACTGATGTTGATGGTTGTGAGCTTAACCCAAAAAAGGCATTTTTAGTTAATGTAAAAGGTACCGAGAATATTGTAGATGCCTGTAAAAAATACGATATAAAACTAATTTTTATTAGTACTGATTATGTGTTCAATGGAAAGAAAAAAAGTGCTTATGTTGAAACAGATATTGTTTGCCCACTAAACATTTATGGCTCAAGCAAGTTTGAGGCAGAAAGAATAATTGAGCAAAAACTAGAGAAATTTTATCTAATCCGTACAAGCTGGCTCTATGGCAAGGGTGGTAAAAATTTTGTTGATACGATAATTGCCAAAGCTAAAAAAGAAAAAACTTTAAGTGTTGTTTCTGATCAAATTGGTGCTCCAACCTATGCAAAAGATTTAGCTTATGCTATACTAAGAATTCTTGATTTTAATATTTACGCACCATATGGAATTTATAATATAACCAATGACGGCAGCTGCTCATGGTTTGAATTTGCGAAAGAGATTATAAAAATTAAAAGGATTAAGGCTAAGGTTTTACCGATTTTAAGTAAGGATCTAACTAGGCCGGCAAAACGACCAAATATGTCTTTGTTAGATAATAGTAAATTTAATAAATTTTGTGATCTCTCAAGTAGACCGTACAAAAATGCATTATGTGATTATATCATCAGCAAAGCTCATTAATTATGAAAATAGCAGAAAACTTTAAAAACATAATACTAGTTTTAATGTCACCGATCATCTTTTTTCTAATCATTGAATTTGGCTTTAAAATTTTACATGCTTTTTCTGATCCTGAAGTAAGTCCATCTCTAATTGATGGTTTACCGTATGAAAATACCTCGAATGGTTGGTTTTTAAGGTACGCCCCATCTAATGGCTGGATTTTTTATAAAAATAATTCTTTAGGTATGAGGGATGTGGAGCGGAAATTTAAAAAGCCATACGGAACTAAGAGAATTGTATGCCTGGGCGATTCCATAATGTTTGGAGGCGAAGTTCAGTTTAAAAAAAATTTTTCGCAGCAACTTGAAAAAATGTTAAATGGTTGTTTTAGCTTTAATATAGAAGTTTTAAATTGCGGGATTACGAGTTATAGTTTAAGAGAATATGTAATTTATCTTGACAAAAAAGGTTTAAAATTTGATCCAGATATTGTTATTGTTGGCTTATGTTTAAATGATTATGCATCTTTACGAGACAATAAAGATCCAAACGATCAATCAGATTATCATTATAATATAGATGCAAATAAACAGCATCAATTTTTTCGGAAAACAAAAAGATTTTTTTTACATAGTTATTTTATTGAGTATATTAAGAAATCCGCGGAATTATTGAGTAAAAAAGAAAAAAAATCTACTAAGAAGAATCTCAATGTAGAAAATTGGTTTGGTACAGATAAATATTTTTCTGAATTAAATAGATTGTGCATTAGAAACAAGATTAAATTATTCGTAGTGATTTTCCCAAACGGCAATCAATTAAATAGCCTCGTTATAGACTATGAGCAACCCCAGGCTTTTATTTGTTCTGTATTGAGCAAATTAAATATATCTTATATTGATTTATTAAAAGTTTATTCTTTGTATCAAAAACAAGGCAAAAAAGTTTTTTCAAGGTTTGATAGTGTGCATCCGTTGCCTCTAGGCCATAGGATAGCAGCAGAAGAGATGAGTAAGAAAATCGTAGAAGAAGGATTTTAAAATAAAAGACTATGAATATATTAGGTATTTCAGCATATTACCATGATAGTGCGGCATGTTTAGTAAAAGACGGTAATATTATTGCCGCGGCTCAAGAAGAGAGGTTTACCAGGATTAAACACGATTCGTCTTTTCCGGAAAATGCGATTAAATTTTGTTTAAAAGAAGCAAAAATTTTACCGTTTAATTTAGATTATGTCGTTTTTTATGATAAACCGTTTCTTAAATTTGAGCGCTTGCTTGAGACATATATTGCTTTTGCGCCGGTGGGAGTAAAGTCTTTTATAACTTCTATGCCTGTGTGGATTAAAGAAAAATTATTTTTGCCTGATATTTTGACTAAAGAATTAAATAACTGTTTTAGCCTTAATAAAAAAGATGTTAAATGGCAAGATAAGTTTCTTTTTCCTCAGCATCATCTTTCTCATCAGGCATCCGCGTTTTTCCCGTCACCTTATAAAGAAGCCGCTATTTTGACAATCGATGGTGTTGGTGAGTGGGCTACATCATCATTAGGGCTTGGAAAGGATAACAATATCGAACTTTTGTATGAGACGCATTTTCCTCATTCTTTAGGTTTGTTATATTCAGCTTTTACTTATTATTTAGGATTTAAGGTTAATTCCGGAGAATATAAGGTTATGGGGCTTGCGCCTTATGGAGAGCCAAAATACACAAAGACAATTCTTGATAATTTAATTGACCTCAAGGAAGACGGGTCATTTAGGTTAAATTTAAAGTATTTTAATTATTGTACCGGGCTTACGATGACAAATGAAAGATTTAATCAGCTTTTTGGAGCTAAGCCAAGAAAACCCGAAACAAGCCTGACGCAAAAAGAAATGGATTTGGCCAGATCTATTCAAGAGGTTACGGAAGAAGCGATGCTGCGGATGGCAAGATTTCTTAAGAAAGAGACCAACCAAGAAAATCTTTGTTTAGCAGGAGGGGTTGCGTTAAATTGCGTGGGAAACGGAAAAATATTAAAATCCAATCTTTTTAAAAATATCTGGGTTCAGCCGGCATCGGGTGACGCAGGCGGAGCCTTAGGAGCAGCTTTAGTTTGCTGGTATCAATTTTTAAATAATATCAGAGTTTCTAATAATATGGATGATTCTATGAATGGGTCTTTTTTAGGGCCATCATATAGCAATGACGATATAAAGGATTATCTTTCTAAAAAGCAAATTCCTTATGATTTTTTAGAAGATGCAGAGTTTTTTAAAAAAGCCGCTTTTTTACTCAACCAAGGTAAAGTTATTGGTTGGTTTCAAGGCAGGGCTGAGTTTGGCCCAAGGGCTCTTGGCGGAAGAAGTATAATTGCCGATGCCAGAAATAGCCAGATGCAAAAGACTCTAAATTTAAAAATAAAATTCAGAGAATCATTTAGGCCGTTTGCTCCATCAGTCTTAGGCGAGCGGGCTAGCGATTATTTTGAACTTGATTGTGAAAGCCCATATATGCTTTTAGTAGCCGATGTTCAAAAACATCACAGAAAGCTTCTTGATGAGAATAGTAAAGATTTATGGGGAATTGATAAATTGAACTTAGAGCGTTCCAGTATACCGGCTGTGACTCATGTAGATTATTCGGCAAGAATTCAAACAGTTGATCCTAGAAGAAACGAGCGTTATTATAAATTAATTAAAGAGTTTGAAAGAATAAGTGGATGCCCGGTTATAGTAAACACTTCTTTTAATGTAAGGGGCGAGCCTATTGTAAACAGCCCCGAAGATGCCTATAGGTGTTTTATGCGGACAAATATGGATTATTTAGTTTTAGGTAATTATTTGTTGGATAAAAGCAAACAAAAGCCGCTCGATGGAGATTTAGATTGGAAGAAAGAGTTTAAATTAGATTAAAATAATATGAAAAAAGTTGTAGAAAAGAAGGATTTGAGGGAATTTGGCATTATTCTTGGGTCTATATTAATAATTATTAATATAATAAGGATATTATTTAAAGATAAGCCAAGTAGTGTGTTATTGGTTAGTTTTGGGGCTATTTTTTTATTTTTTGGCTTATTTTTTCCGAGAGTATTAAGGCGTATCTATTTGATATGGATGAAGATAGCGCATTTTATAGGAAAATGCAATTCGACAATTTTGTTGTTCCTCATATATTACTTGATTTTGACTCCTGTAGGGCTTATAATTCAAATATTTAGGCATGATCCTTTAGGAATAAAGAAAAGCGATGATAAGAGTTATTGGGTTTCAATTAGAAATAAATTTGATTCAGAAACAATGAAACATCAATTTTAACTCAGATTTTGACAGTGTAAAATCTGAGTAGTTATTAATATATCCAAAATTTGCTATGTCAAATTTTGGGTTTAAGGAGGTGCATATGGGAAGTTTTTTTAAGGAAATGTGGAGTTTTTTAAAGACAAGAAAGAAGTTTTGGCTCTTGCCGATCATTATATTATTAGTATTGTTAGGCGCCCTTATCATTTTTACAGAAAGTTCAGCTGTTGCACCGTTTATTTATACTTTATTTTAAAGTAATTAGGGGGTAGAGATTGTCTGTAATTGTTATCACGGGTTCTTGTGGTTTGATTGGTTCAGAGGCTGTGAGTTTTTTTTGCGAAAAGGGCTTTGATGTAGTCGGCATAGATAATAATATGCGGAATGTCTTTTTCGGTAAAGACGGTAGTATTCTTTGGAATAAAAGGCGATTAGAAAATAAATATAAAAATTTTAAAAATTATTCTATCGATATTAGGGATAAAGAACGGATAGAGAAACTATTTAAGAAATTTCATCGCGATATTTCCTTAGTTATTCATGCTGCCGCGCAACCTTCGCATGATTGGGCAGTAAAAGATCCCATGGTTGATTTTGGAGTTAATGCTTTTGGTTCATTGATTCTACTTGAGGCTTTTAGAAAATATTGCCCAGAGGCCGTATTCATTTTTACTTCAACTAACAAAGTTTATGGTGATAGGCCGAATCTTTTGCCTTTAGTTGAATTGAAGACCCGGTACGAATTACCGAAAGGCCATAAATGTTATAAGGGAATTAACGAAACTATGAGCGTTGATAATTGTTTGCATAGTTTATTTGGTGCATCAAAAGTAAGCGCGGATATTTTAACTCAAGAATATGGCAGGTATTTTGGTTTAAAAACCGTAGTGTTTAGAGGGGGATGTTTAACGGGTCCTGCTCATTCAGGGGCAGAGCTTCATGGTTTTTTATCTTATCTTGTAAAATGTTGTATTACCGGTAGAAAATATACCATATATGGATATAAGGGAAAGCAAGTAAGAGATAACATCCATTCTTATGATTTAGTTAATGCATTTTACTATTTTTTTAAAAAACCGCGTAAAGGGGAAGTTTATAATATCGGAGGGGGAAGATTTTCTAATATTTCTATGTTAGAGGCAATACATTTGTGCGAAAAAATTACAAAGAGAAAATTGAATTATGAAATTATAGAAAAAAATAGAATCGGTGATCATATTTGGTGGATAAGTGACGTTTCTAAATTTAAATCCCATTATCCTAAGTGGAATTATAAATACAATATAGAAGATATTTTAAGGGAAATTTATACTAATCAGAAAGAAGTATTAAAAAATGAAACATAAAACAATTCTTGTAACTGGCGGTGCGGGTTTTATTGGAAGCAATCTTGCGATTTCTTTCAAGCGAAAATATCCTAAGTTAAATGTCATTAGCTTGGACAATTTAAAAAGGCGGGGTAGTGAATTAAATTTAAGCCGTCTTAAAGAAGCAAATATTAAGTTTATTCACGCAGACATTAGGTGCCAAGAAGACTTGATTTTTAGCAATAAAAAAATTGATCTTTTGATTGAATGTTCTGCGGAACCATCGGTTTTGGCTGGTTTTGGAGAAAATCCTAATTACATTATAAATACTAATCTCCTAGGTACAATAAATTGCCTTGAGTTAGCCAGAAAAAATAATTCCGATATAATCTTTCTTTCTACGAGCCGAGTTTATCCTTATGGATTACTTAATGGCATAAGAGTCAAAGAATTAAATACTAGATTTGAATGGCTAGGGGGGCAGAAAATTAAAGGATATTCGAAAGAGGGTATCGGCGTAGATTTTCCTACTAATGGGCCAAAAACGCTTTACGGCGCAACAAAATTATGTTCAGAGATTATCTTAGAAGAATACATAAAAAATTATGGTTTAAAAGGCGTGATTAATAGGTGTGGTGTAATCGCCGGGCCATGGCAATTTGGCAAAGTTGATCAGGGTATATTCACATTTTTAATGATGGCGCATTATTTTAAACGTGATATTAAATTTATTGGTTTTGGGGGTAAGGGTAAACAAGTTAGGGATGTTTTGCATGTTGATGATCTTTTTGATTTGATTGATTTAGAGGCTTCCTGTTTAAATAAGATTAGCGGTAATATTTATAATATCGGAGGTGGCCGAAATGGCAGCCTTTCTTTATTGGAAGCAGCGCATTTATGCCAGCAGATAACAGGAAACAAATTAAATATTACAAAAGAAACAATTAATCGTCCCGGAGATATAGCCATATATTTATCAGACAATAGGAAAGTTTATCGTGATTTGAGTTGGAAACCAACAAAAACACCCAAGCAGATTTTTTCAGAAATTTATGAATGGATTTGTGTTAATAAAGAAAAAATAACTACGAGTTTGTTGTAGTTTTAATCTTTAACATTATTAATAAGGCCGAGGATGATTATGAAAAAAGCATTGATTACAGGGATTACCGGGCAGGACGGATCTTATCTAGCGGAATTGTTATTAGAAAAAGGCTACCAAGTTTACGGTGTTATTAGGCGAGTAGCTTTAGAAGATCCCGAGCATCGCCTGTGGCGCATAAAGCATATTTTAAATAAAATTAAAATTTATTCCGGATCGTTAGATAGTTATGCAAGCATTTTTAATATTGTTAATAAAGTTAAACCGGATGAATGCTACCATTTAGCAGCTCAAAGTTTTGTAAGTTATTCTTTTGAGGATGAATTTTCTACTATCAATACAAATATAAACGGCACACATTTTATATTATCGGCTATAAAAGAAGCTGCTCCAAAATGTAAGTTTTATTTCGCCGGAAGTTCGGAAATGTTTGGTCATGCCAAGGAAGTGCCACAAAATGAGCAAACACCATTCCATCCACGGTCTCCTTATGGAATTTCAAAAGTTGCCGGTTTTGATTTAACGCGTAATTACCGCGAGGCTTATGGATTGTTTGCGGTATCAGGAATTTTATTTAACCACGAAAGCCCACGCAGAGGATATGAGTTTGTTACCCGAAAAATAACCAGTGCCGTTGCAAAAATAAAATTAGGGTTAGCTAAAGAATTACGTTTAGGAAATTTAGATGCAAAAAGGGATTGGGGTTTTGCTGGTGACTATGTTAAAGCGATGTGGCGCATGCTTCAACAAGAAAAACCAAAGGACTACATAGTTGCAACCGGCAAGACTTACTCGGTTAGAGAGTTTGTTAAAGTTGCATTTGGTTATGTTAACCTTGATTGGCGTAAATATACAAAAATCGATAAGAATTTCTATCGTCCTGCCGAAGTAAATATTTTGCAAGGAGATTATAGCAAAGCCAAAAAGAAGTTAGGTTGGCAGCCAAAAGTAAAATTCGAAGAATTGGTTAAAATGATGGTTGATTCCGATCTTAATCGGCTCAAGAATTCGGTTAATAAATATTAAAATAAATATCCTAAAATTATGGCTGAAGTAATTTTAATTTATCCAAGATCAAGTTATGTTGAAACCGCGATGAAAAACCAGTATTTACCACTGGCTTTATTGCAGGCTGTTATATTTGTTGAAAAAGAATTTAGCGTAAAAATTATTGATCAGCGTTTAAATAAAAAGTGGCAGGATGAATTAGAAAAAGAATTGACTAACGAGACTTTATGCGTCGGTATAACTGTTTTAACAGGCGAGATGATAAATAATGCCTTAGAGATATCGCGTTTTATTAAGAAAAAATCAAATATTCCTATTATTTGGGGAGGAGTTCATCCGACTATTTTGCCAAAGCAAACACTATCCAATGAAAATGTGGATTTTGTAGTTATAGGTGAGGGCGAGGTAACTTTTTATGAATTAATAAAGGCCTTGAAACAAAAATCATCTTTAGCTCAAATAACGGGAATAGGTTATAAAAATGGCCACGATATAATTATTAATCAAACTAAGCCACTTTTAAATTTAGATGATTTACCGGATCCGCCGTATCATTTGGTTGATATAGAAAAATATAAAATAAGATTTAACAATAAAGATATGTTTGTTTTAGAGACATCGAGAGGCTGCCCTTATAGATGTACTTTTTGTTATAGCACAAGTTTTGATTTTAGAAAAAAATGGCGTTCAATAAGCGTAGATAATGTATTAAAAAGAATTAAAACGATAAAAGAAAAATTTGATATAGACGGCATTGAAATTATTGACGATAATTTTTTTGTAGATTCTAAAAGGGCGCGGTTAATTTTAAATAAGATTATTGAAGAAAAACTAGGTATTTTTTTTAATGTTAATGGCAGGATAAATGATATTTTAAGATTAGATAACGGCAATTTAGATTTGTTAGAAAAGAGCAATATTAGGCGATTAGCTACCGGAGTAGAATCCGGATCACAAAGAATACGCGATTTAATAAAAAAGGATATAAGTTTAGAGCAAATTTTGTCTTTTAAAGACAAGATAGACAAAACAAAAATTCCTCCTTATTATACTTTTATCGGAGGCATTCCTACAGAAACAGAAGATGATTTAAGAAAAAGCACAGAATTAATGCTTAAACTTTTAGATAATAATAATCGCGCAAAAGTTTCTATATTTCATTGTTTCAGGCCTTTGCCGGGCACCGAGTTAATCGATTTGTGTATTTCAAGCGGTTTAACCGAGCCTAAAAGCTTAGAAGATTGGGGAAAGTATTCTATGGACCATATTAATCATCCTTGGATAACGAAAAGATTAAAACAAAAAATTAAAATGATTAATTTTGTTTCATTATTTGTAGATAATAAATATGAAGAAGTAGATTCTTTGGCTATAAAAATATTCGCGAAATTATACAAGCCAGTTGCCTATTTTAGATTAAAAACATTAAATACTATATTTTTTATTGAGTATTTTCTTTTAAAAGCATACGAAAAGGTAAAGCGTGTTTTTTAATTACTTAAAATTATAAACGAATATGCAAATTTCTATTATTACGCCAATGTATAACGCTTCTTCGTACATTGAAAGCTATTTTTTAGGGGTGTCTTGCCAAACAATAAAAGATTTTGAAGTTATCCTAGTAGATGATTGTTCCACGGATGATACAATTCTAAAAGCTAAAAAGTACCCCTTTAAAATCATTGAAATTAAAGAACGCCAAGCTCCTGCTAAGGTAAGAAATTACGGAGCAAAAAATTCTTCGTGCGATGTGCTTATATTTGTTGATGCAGATATTGTTCTGGAGCCTGATTCGATAGAAAAAATCATAGAATCTATTTCTGAGCCGGGCGTAGATGCGGTCTCGGGTATTTATTCTAAAAATATCCCCCGCGCTAATTTTTTTAGTGAGCTTCAAAATTTGATTCCAATTTATAGGCTTTTAAAAGTGCCTAAATATACAAATTTTATTAATTCCGCTTTTTGTGCCATAAGAAGAAATGTTTTTGAGGACGTTGGTGGGTATGATGAGAAAATGTCTTATTATGAGGATATAGATTTTGGCCATCGACTTATCGAGAAAGGATATAAAATTAAATTTGATCCTAACCTTAGAGTTACACACCTAAAATATTACAGTCATTTAAGCTTATTGAGCGATTATTTTAAAAAAGTTACAGCCTCAGCTGTTTATAAGCGATTATATTTGCAAAGAAAAATCAAGAATGACGAGCTTCCAAAATCTTTAAAAATAGCAGGCATTGCGGTTGGGTTTGCTTTTCTTTCTTTATTTTTTATTAAGATTAGCGTGATTCCATTTATGTTATGTTTAAGCGTATATTCTATCGCGATTAGCCCATTATTATGGTTTTTAATTAAAAATAAAAATTTGATTTTTGGCTTAAAGTCTTATTTCGCTTGTTTTGAAATTTTTTTAGTATCATTTTTCGCCTTTGGGTATGGCTTTTTAAGAGGGAAAAATGCTTAATTTAGTAAAATTTCTGCCAAGAATGTTTAATCATAGGGGCGATCCTTTACAATTCATTTTTTTTGTTACCTCTAAGTGTAATCTTAAATGCAGGCATTGTTTTTACGCGGAGAATTTAAATAATCCAAAAGAAGAGCTTTCTTTAGGCGAGATTGAAAAAATTTCTTTATCTATGGGAAACTTGCTTTGGTTTTCTATGACCGGCGGAGAGCCATTTATGAGAAAAGATTTACCTCAAATAGCAGAAATTTTTTATCGAAATAATAAATTCAGTTTTCTAACTATAAATACAAACGGCCTTTTGCGGGATTCGATGCTTAAGTCAGTCGCTGAAATTAGTAAAAGTTGCCCGAAGGCTCATATTTTAGTCTACGTATCCTTAGATGGATTAGAAGAGACCCATAGTCAAATTAGAGGCGCCTTGGATGGTTTTAAAAAGGCAATAGAATCTATTAGAGAGCTAAAAAAACTAAAAAATAATTTTAAAAATCTTACCGTTGGCACGGTAACGACTTGTAATTCCAAAAATCAAAAGGAAATGAAGGATTTAGCTTTATTTCTTAAGGATAAGGTGAAGCCAGATACAATTACGGTTAATTTAATTAGAGGTAAGCCGCGCTTGGGGTCGATGGGAGATGTTGACTTAAAAAATTATTTTGATTTTATAAAAGTTCAAGAGCAGGCATGGTCTTCGGGTGAATTGCCCTACTTTAACTTTTTTACTAAAACTTTACTTCAAAAAAAAGAACTACTGCAAAAAAAGATAATCGCTACTATTTTTAATGAAAATAGGTATGTGCTGCCTTGTTTAGCGGGGAATATTAGTTGCGTAATGACAGAAGCAGGAGATGTATACCCTTGCGAAATTCTTAATAGAAAAATCGGCAACATTAGAGATAAAAATTATGATTTTAAAAAAGTATGGTATTCTATGGAAGCAGAAGAAGTGAGAAAATTTATTAAGAATAGCAAATGTTTCTGTACTTATGAATGTGCCATTTCAACAAATATTTTATTTAATCCGGGTCAATTAGCTATGTTATTTTCTACACCCAGAATTTGACGTAGTAAATTTTGGGTGTATTATAGCTACTCAGATTTTGCACTGTCAAAATCTGAGTTAATATAACTATTAACAAGGAGATGGAGTGTCACAAAAAAAGAGTGTTTTAATAACCGGGGTAGCGGGTTTTATTGGTTCAAATCTCTTAAAGCGGCTTTTACAAGAAAATTTTATAGTAATAGGTATAGATAACTTTTCTCAAGGTTGCAAAAGAAACATACAAGAATATTTTAAGGATAAAAATTTTACTTTTATAAAAGCAGATGTTAGGAATGAGCCGCTATTAAAAAAACAGTTACAAAGAGAAAAAATTGATTATTTAGTGCATTTGGCTGCCTATAAGATTCCTCGATATGGCAACGCAATGGATACGCTTTTGGTTAATGCTAAGGGTACAGAGTCTATGCTTAATATAGCAAAAGATAAAAATGCAAAATTTATTTTTACTTCAACATCGGATGTCTATGGCAAAAATGATAAGCTTCCCTTTTCAGAAGAATCGAATTTAGTCCTTGGGCCGTCAACGGTTAAACGTTGGGCTTATGCTTCTTCAAAAATATTTGATGAGCATCTTTGTTTTGCCTTTGAAGAAAAATATAAGCTAAAAATCTGTATATTAAGATTATTTGGAAGCTATGGCCCTAATCAGAATTTAACTTGGTGGGGAGGGCCACAGTCGGTTTTTATAAACGCAGCCCTAAGAAATATTCCAATGGAAATCCACGGAAATGGCCTACAGACGCGTAGTTTTACATATGTTGATGATACTATTGATGGTGTTGTTAGAGCAATTAAATCAAGGAAATCATGCGGCGAGATTTTTAATATAGGCAACAATAAAGAAATCTCGATTATAAATTTAGCGAAATTAGTATGGAAATTAATTCGAAAAGAAGAAAAACCAAAAATAAAATTTATTCCCTATGCTAGTTTTTCTGGAAAATATCAGGATGTTAGAAGAAGGATTCCTGATATTAGTAAAGCAAATAAGTTATTAGGGTTTATGCCGAGAGTTGATTTAAGGGAGGGACTTTTAAAGACTATAGAATGGCAAGAGAGTTTAGTGGAATGTTAATATTTATAGTTCCGGCATATAATGAAGAAGATAATATTGCAACATTATTAGAGAATACCCGCAATTTCGCCAAATCTAATAAATATGACTATAAAATTGTAGTAATAAATGATGGTTCTGTAGATAGGACGCTTGAGATATTAAAGGATTATCAAAAAACTATGCCTATTGTAATACTTGATCAGATGATTAATAAAGGCGTAGGGGAGGCGTTTAAAAGAGGTTTTAGTTATGTGGCAGAGACATCAAGTGATGATGATGTTGTAATTTCCAAAGAAGCAGATAATACTAGCGATTTAGGTATTTTGTTGCAGATGCTAGATAAAATAAACCAAGGGTATGATTTAGTTTTAGCCTCTTGTTATATATCGGGTGGGGGAGTTGAAGGAACAAATTTATTTAGAAGAATCTTGAGTTCCGGTGCTAATTTATTATTAAAAAATTTTAGCAATTTAAAAGAAGTTCACACATATAGTTCTTTTTATCGTGTTTATAAGGCCATTCTTATAAAAAAAGTTTACAGTTTATACGGAGATAATTTAATAACCGAGAAAGGTTTCTCATGTATGGTGGAATTGCTATTTAAGTTTTCAAAATTAAACATAAAAATAGCCGAAGTCCCTATGATTTTAAAAGGTGCTTTAAGAAAAGGAAGAAGCAAAATGAGAGTTATAAGCACTATTTTTGCTTATTTTAGGTTGATACTAAAAAATTTGATATTTAATTTATGATAATACAATGTCCGTTATAATTCATATAAAAAATTTTTTTAATTTAGCAGTAAAACAGATTCCTAAGAAACAGTTTATCATATGGTTTGGAATTGCTGTTATATTAAGATTATTATTTTTATATATGACAATGCATGGGGATTTATTTTTTATTCATTATTATCCTACTAAATTAGGTACGCAAGGGCTTTTTGATATTTATCGGAATGGCAATATCTCAAGTTTGTATTATCCACCCTTAACTTATTTCTTTATAGGGGTTTATCAATTACTTTTAAAGCCATTTAATCCAGAGTTTTATAACTGGATACAAAATATATTTAATAGCAATGATGTAAGGGTATGGTTAGTTAATAATGGAATAAGCACAGAGTTTTTTAAGCAAATATTTTTTATGAAATTTCCTGTAGTAGTATTCGATTTCTTGTGTTTTTTTATTATTTTAAGATATCTTGAAAAACCTTGTCATAAAAAAACAGCTTTAAAATTATGGAGCATTAATCCAGTTATTCTATACGGCATCTATGGATTTGGGCAAATAGATATTATACCGGCGTTCTTCGCCGCATTATCTTTATTGTTAATCAAATATAAAAACGAATGGTGGGGATTTTTTTGTTTAAGCGTTGCTGCTTTGTTTAAAACATTTACTATTTTTATGGTGTTGCCATTTTTAATATTATTAACTAGATCAAAAAGAGATTTATTCAAAAAATTACTCGCTTTGATTATTCCGTTTATTATTGTATTTTTGCCTTTACTTATTTCTAGCAAGGGCAGAATCCTGCGTTCAATATTTTTCGATCCGGGAGATAAATTAATTCCCTGTTTAAGTTATTTGCAGAAATCGATTACCATTATATTTTTTATATTATTATATTATGTTGCTTATAAGCTAAGAGAAAAAGAAAAGAAAGACCATTGGTTATTAATGTTATCCATAGCTTCATTGATGATCCTCTATAGCGTAGCATTTATACCCGTGCATTATTTTATTTGGATTACTCCATTTCTAATTATAGCAGTTTCTGATAATGCCTTTCCCTTAAAATTTTATTGGTTTCTTATTGTCCTTGTATTTTTGTATTGCTTGAATAGCCCAAACACAACTAGCAGGTTATTAATGCCTATTAATCCTAAATTTTTTTATAAGTTTCCTAGCTTACCGGATTTAATGCATAAAATGCATATTAAATGGGGGGCTATTATGCTTTCAGCAAGATTGATTTTTACGGCAAGCTGTGTATTAATTGCTTTTGAGCTTATTGGTGTAAGTTCAATCATAGAGCGTTTATTTAAAATTAAGATTGGATATAGGAAGGCATAATTGAAACTATCAGTTATAATACCAGCGCATAACGAAGAAGATTGTATTGAGAAAACTGTCTTAGACATTTCTGAAGAATTAAAAAAAGAATCTATAGATAACGAAATAATAATTGTTAATGATAACAGCACTGACAGAACCGTCTCTATAATTAATAATTTAGCTCAAGAGTATAATGATATACGGTTGATTAATAGGCAATCACCTAATGGATTCGGCAGGGCAGTTAGAGAAGGGTTAGATAATGCAACCGGAGATGTGATTATAATTGCGATGGGTGATGCTTCAGATGACCCTAGGGATATCGTGAAGTATTTTTATAAAATTGAAGAAGGGTATGACTGTGTTTTTGGTTCAAGGTTTATTAAGGGTGCCATGACAAGAGATTATCCATTTCATAAATTGATTGTAAACCGCATAGCAAATACTTTTTTAAGAATCCTTTTTTTAACCAAACACAATGATTTAACCAATGCTTTTAAAGCTTATCGTAGGGAAGTTATAGACGCTATTAAGCCGATAGAGTCGCTTTATTTTAATATTACCATAGAACTGCCCCTAAAAGCACTTATAAGAGGCTATTCTATTGCTTCAATGCCGACTAATTGGTATGGCCGTAAAAGTGGTGTTTCTAAATTAAAAATTAAGGAAATGGGCAGGCGTTATCTTTATACAACACTATATCTATGGTTACAAAAGACACTTATTAGGGATGATATAAGGGATAAAAGGAAATGAATATTATTTTGATTAGTCCTTCGCAAGGGGATGTCTATGGTAATTTCCAACCGCCTTATCATCCGTCGATAGGTTTAGGTTATATTGGGGCTGTTTTGGAGAAACAAGGCCATAATGTTAAGATAATTGATATTGATGCCGATAGAGTTACAGAAGACGATTTAAGAAAAAGAATAGTTGAGGATAAAATAGATTTAGCAGGGATTATGGTTTTAACTCCGATATTTACCAATGCCGTTAGAACCGCGCATATAATAAAAAAGTGTTCTAACGTTAAGGTTGTATTTGGGGGGATGCATCCGACTATTATGCCTCAAGATTGCTTAAAGATTAAAGATGTGGATTTTGTTGTCATTGGTGAAGGCGAGCAAACAATTTTAGAGCTAATTAATCAAATTCAGGGAGAGGGAAAATTCAAAGACGTTAAAGGCGTTGGTTTTAAGAAAGACGAAAAGATAATAATTAATGAAAATAGACCATTAATCGAGGATTTGGATTCATTACCTTTTCCGGCAATGCGTTTATTTAATAATATAAAATATACTTACCCAGATGCAATTGCAAGCCCTACATTTCCGATTGTTACAAGTCGTGGTTGCCCTGGAACATGTACATATTGTAGTGCGCAAAGTATGTTTGGCAGGAAATTTCGGGCTCGTAGTGCGGTAAATATTGTTGATGAAATCGAAAAATTGATAAAAGATTTTGGTGTTAAAGAAGTGCATATTTGGGATGATAATTTCGTAACCATAAAAGAAAGAGTTTTAAAAGTAAGAGATGAAATTAAAAAGAGAGCTATTTTTATTAAGTTTGCATTTCCTAATGGGGTTAGGGCAGATTTTTTGGATAAAGATGTGATTGGCGCTCTCAAAGAAATGGGGACATATAGCATAGGCCTTGGTATAGAATCTGGGAATAACGAGATTTTACGGCGAGTCAAAAAAAACATTAATTTAGATAAGATTAAAGATGCTGTTAAGCTTGCGAAAAAATCAGGTATTGAGGTTTGGGGGTTTTTTATGCTTGGCCTTCCCGGTGAAACAAAAGAAACCGTCAATAATACTATAAAATTTGCTATTGATTTAGATCCTGATATCGCAAAATTTCATATTTTAAAGCCTTATCCTGGGACGGAAGTTTTTAAAGAATTCGTAAATAATAATTTAATTGATGATTTTGATTTTTCTCATTATGGTATCCATACAGGGCCGGTACACCATCTTAAAAATTTAGCCGTAGAGGAAATGAATTATCTTCAGCGCAGTGCTTATAAAAAATTTTATTTTAGGCCTTCAAAAATAATTAATCAAATAATAAGATTAAAATCATTCACTAGAATAAAATTAAATATAAAAGTATCGCTATCTGTTATAAGGAAAGCATTTACTAAATAATTATTTATTAATCCTAAACACTCAAGATGTCTCAAAATTTTTTATTCATGAATTTTAAAGAATGAAGCATACTTTGTTTACTTTATTTTTATTATCTTTTTTGCTTGGGATTATTCTGCGCATGATAAATATTAATCAACCATTGTTGGAATATAATACTACCAGGCAAGCCCAAACCGCTATGATAACTAAGAATTATATTTTAAATAAACTTCATTTTCTATATCCTACTATTTACAATTATTCCGGTGAGAATCCCACTTATCTTATGCAGGAATTCCCATTAATTACTGCCCCAGTTGCTATCGCATGCTATTTAATAGGTACAATCCCTGATTGGCTTCTTAGAATCCCTAGCTTGTTTTCATTTATAATGGCTACATTTTTTTTATTTAAATTGGTAGAGTTATGTTGGAATCGAAAATTAGCAGTAATTTCTTCTTGTATTTTTATTTTTAGCCCTCTATCTATATTAATGAGTAGAACATTTCAACCAGAAATGCCAATGCTATTTTTTCTATTAATGATGTTTTATTTCTTATGGAAATGGGTTTACGATGACAATATTTATAGTCTTATTTTTTCAGCATTCAGTTTTATGTGCTGCATTCTTTTGAAAGTAACGAATCTTTATTTGTTGCTGCCAATTTTATATATTATCTTATCAAATAAGAAAAAAATAGATTATCGCCTATTTAATTTTATAGTAGCATTTGTTTTAGCTTTTTTACCTGTATTATGGTGGTATGGTTATCATTGCCCAAAGATACGGCATTTGTTCCCAAACCAATACGATGTTATCTTTAATATTCACTATCAGACTATTTTTACTAAAAAATATCTAACAAATTTCAATTTTTATTTAAGGTTAATTGTTCATATAATCAGGACAGCTTTTACTCCTTTAGTTTCCATTGCATTTATAATCGGATTATTAATTCGCCATAGGACTAATGAAGAAAAATTTTTATTTTTTTGGCTCTGCGGGGTAATTATTTTTTTATTATCTTTTCCTTCGGTAACGGACCATGAATATTATAAATTAGTAATTGTTCCAATAGGCGCCATATACGCGGCTAGAGGCGTAAGTATCTTTTTAAATAAAAATAAAAATTATTTTAAATTAATAATAATTTATTCTAGTATACTTAGTTTTATTTTCTCGCTTAGGATAGTTTATCCGTATCTTATAAATAAGGCTTATTTTAAAAATACCTTGCTTGCTGGAAAAGTTATAGATGAGGTTTCTTTTAAAGATGATTTGATTGTTGTTGCGCATGAATCCGGATCCGGATTGCTTTATTATTGCAATAGGAGAGGGTGGGGATTGAAAATTCCTGCGATTATTAAAAAGCGATGGGATAAAGATGCTTCTCCTAAGAATTTAGATGAACAAAACTATGAAGCTATTACTTCGTTAGAAGATTATCGGAGAAAAAATGCAAAGTATTTCGTTACCGTAGACATGGAAAAATTTAATAAAAGCCATAAATTCAGAGAATACATGTTTAAAAATTATATTTTATTAAGACATGAACCAGACAAATATATTATTTTTAAATTAGAAAACAAGAGGTAATGATGCAATTAAGCCAAGAGAAGATGGTTGGGCGTTTAGGTAGATTCTTAGGCGATGTGCAGAGAATCCAGAACGAGGATATAATTAAACAAATATCAGGAAATACTGTATTAGATGTTGGTTGTGGATATGGCGTTTTAACTAAACAATTAGCAGAAAAAAATAAATATAAATTGTTATTAGGAATAGACAGTGATACATTAGCTATAAATATAGCACGCAATTTATATAAAGATATTAATTTTAAAGAAATTGATTTATATGCTTTAAACCCTCTGCATAATAAATTTGAAACCATAATTTTTCGTGAATCAATTCATCATTTAAATGTTGATAAGGCTTTATCATTCGCTAGGCAGATTTGTTCTAAAGAAATTATAATATTTGATCCAAATCCTAATTTACTTCTTCGAATGTGTAGATATTTAATTGCGCACAAGGATGATGAAGCAAGATTAGGCGATATTATCACAAGTTGTAATAAAAACCATCTTAAAATAGAATCTATCAAATACAACAGTATCCTGGCCTTTCCTTTTTCTGGTGGATTTGTCGGAAAAGAAATATGCCCAAATATAAAATTTATTAAGAGGTCGATAATTTACATAGATTCTGTTTTAGTTAAATTCTTGCATTTCTTAGGTATTGATAGATATTTTTGTTGGCGTTATTTGGTAAAAATAAATATAAATTAATATTAATAATTAAAATGTTTTTATCGGTTATTATTCCCGCATTTAATGAAGAAAAGAGGCTAAAACAAACTCTTTGCCAGATATCTTCGTATCTTATTAAGGGGTATAAAGATTCTGAAATTATTATTGTTGACGATGGCTCTAATGATTGTACGTTTTTAGTAGCGAATGACTTTTCAAAAAATACCAATTTACCAGTAAAGGTATTAAAAAATATTATAAATTTAGGCAAAGGCGCTAGTGTGAAAAATGGTATACTTGTATCTTGCGGCGATTTTGTTCTTTTTAGTGACGCGGATTTATCTACGCCGATAGAAGAATTGGATAAGCTCTTTAACTATATTAAAGATGGTTACGATATCATTATAGGTTCGCGAAGCAAAGAGGATTCAAGCGTTCAAATACATCAACCATGGTACAGGAAAAAGATGGGGAAAATATTTAATTTTCTTGTAAAATTATTATTATTAAAAGACTTTAATGATACTCAATGTGGTTTTAAGCTTTTTAAAGGTGATATCGCCAGGAAAATTGCAGGACTTATGCATATTAATGGATTTTGCTTTGATGTAGAGATGCTATATATTGCCCAAAAAAATGGTTATAAAATAAAAGAGATAGGTGTTATTTGGAAAAATTCATCCCAAAGTAGAGTAGAAATATTAAATAGTTCATTAAGGATGTTTTTTGATCTTCTTAAGATTAAAAGGTTGCATATATAATAAATTTTTTATTACCCACAGACAGAAATTTTTAATTAATAAAATGAGTACAATAAAAGATAATATATTATTTTTATTCCTATTTTTTTTACTTACCTGTTTATTTTTCTGGAAAGTTTTTACATTACAGATGACATTTTTAACAGGTGATTATCTCCAGCAGTTTTTTCCTTGGATGAATTTTTATGCCATGTCTATTAAAAATTTTAATATACCATTGTGGACAAAGCATATTCAATCTGGTTTTCCGTTGTTTGCAGAAGGCCAGTCAGGGATGCTCTATCCGTTAAACGTTATCTTTTTTTATTTACTGCCTTTTAAAGTAGCCTATAATTATTCTTTTTTATTTCATTTTATTTTAGCCGGATTTTTTATGTATTTATATGTAAAGAAGATGGGTTCTAAAAAAAGCGGAGCATTTCTTGCAGCTATTATTTTATGCTTTGGTAGTGTGTATGCAGGGTCATTTATTAATATCAATGCTCTAAAAACGCTATGTTTTTTTCCTGCAATTCTTTTTATTTTTGAGAATTATTTTAGTTATTATAAAAATATAAAATTATTTTTACTCATTGGGATTATTTGGGGAATACAGCTTTTATGTGGGTCTATTCAAATGGCATTCTACAGTATAGCACTCTGTTTATCCTATTTTTTTCTTAAGGCTTATTTGTTTAATCGATCAACCCTAAGGTATATTTTTATTTATTCTTTATTGGCAGGAATAATAGCGTTATTAATAGCCATGCCTCAACTTTATGCTACTCTTGAACTTACAAAATATTCTATTAGATCTCATCAGACAATAGAATTTGCTTTATGGAATTCATTTTCACCGTTAGCTCTAACCGGTTTAATTTTTCCAATATTAGGATCTTTATTTATAAGGAACAATGTTGTATATATAAGCCTTATTGGATTTTTCTTTTTTATAGCGGCAGTTTTAAATTTTAAAAGAGATAAAATTATCAAATTTGTTGTTTTGTTGCTCTTGCTTGTTTTTTTCTTTGCTTTAGGCAAATACAATCCATTCTGTATTTTATTCTTTAAGTTAACAAGGATTTATTCTTTTAGAGGCCCATCAAAATTAATATATTTTATTGTTTTCTTTTCAGCGATATTAGTTGCTAAAGGTTTTACTTATTATTTCGATAGTAATTTAAGTAATTTATCTGAAAAAGTATATAAGATTTTTTCTGTTGCATTACTGATTGTGGCTGTTGTATTTTTATCACTAAAATTATTAGTTACAAAATATAGCCAAGAATTGTTAGTAATACTAAAGAGATTTGTCGCTTATAATATTTACGGAAAATCTTTTCATCGTTATAGCTTACCTTTTTATTTAGAAAAAGTAGAGAGCAAGTTTATGGTTGTAAAAGAGAAGCTTCTTCTATCTTTCCCCTTTACTTTCTATGGAATTTGTATTATTTTTTGCATATTTATTTTCACATTTGTATTAACAAGATATGGCAAGAAGAATTTTTTAAAGTTTATGAGTATAGGGTTTATAGTTATTGATCTTTTTATATATAGTAATTTTTTTGAAGGACCGAGAACAAGCTTGAGTACGTTTGAAGCAATCAATATTAAGCAGCCCAAAATTTATAATATTTTGAAAAAAGATAAATCTATTTATCGTATATGCCCTTTTAGCATAGAAAAAAAACTGCCTGTTTGGGCATCATTTAATGCAAATATGATTTATGATTTAGATAGTATCGGTCTTTATAGCCCTCTTTCAAACGAAGATTATTTTTCAAAAGTAAGCATTCTTGGCGTTGTAGATGATTCTCTGGGTATTATCTCTCCTGGCGAGGCTGCCGTAGGAGCCAATAAAAAATTATTAGAACATCTTAATGTTAAATATATAGCCTCTTCAAAAAGGCTTAAGGATGATGATTTTGAAGAAATGTTAGAAGAAGAGGGGATTTATCTCTATAAGTTAAGTAATTTTAAGCCAAGATTCATATTTTCTGCTTCATTGGATGATATTAATAAGAAGCAAGGAAGTGTAGATATTATTGAATATAATTCCGGCACTGCTAAAATTTTAATTAATGCTTATAGCGATGGTTATTTAATATTTTCTGAAAAATTTTATCCTGGCTGGAAAGTGTTTATTGATGGCGCGAAAGAAGAAATAATAAAAGTCAATGATATTTTAATGGGTACCAAAATAAATAAAGGAAGACATTCTGTTTTATTTAGTTTTAAGCCCGACTATTTCTACCCTATGTTATTTTTCTCCCTAGCGATTTTATTTTTAATTTCTATCATTATCTGTTATGACAGAAAAAAAATATAGTTTTAAAAAAATACTGGCCAGAATTATTATTGTTATCATTATTTTTTTTATTTTTACGGGATTTTTATTTATTATTTCTGAGTTCTCTTATAGGTTGTTTAAGGTGATAAAGCTTGTATTTGAGAAGACATATAGTGTTAAAAATCAGGCCTGGAGAGAATATGATCCATTGCTCGGTTGGATTAATAAGCCAAGTACCGATATTTCTATTGATCTTGGGGAAGGAAAAAAGCACGTCTTCATTGATTCCTATGGCTTTCGGAATACACCAAAAAATCATGTTTATTACAGGGATTTAAGATATGATAAAATAATTGCTTTGGGAGATTCATTCACTTTTGGCTATGGGGTTAATAATGATGAAACTTGGCCATTTTATTTAGAGAAACAACTTAGAGCAAAGGATAGAAAAGTTCAAGTTATAAATATGGGTTGCACTGCTTATGGATTAGACCAAGAGTTTCTATGGTTTAGGCGAGATGGGCTTAAGTTCAAAAGTAAGATTGTTATTCTTGGATTACTTGATATTAGTTTTTCAAGAGCTACATTATCTCGCTGGATACAAGGTGAGAATAAGCCTAAATTTAAGATTTCTAATGGTAAATTAATACTTGCTAATATTCCCGTGCCAAAACCAAGCAGAGTCGGATCTATACGGATTTCAAAATCTGATATTCCTGATATATTATTTAATTGGAGGGGAAGTTATATTATGTCTTTTTTACGAGATAGATTTTATCGCCTTAATTTATTATTCATGAAAAAACTTCCTGAATGCTCCGAATCTTTTTATCTAGGAAAAGCACTGCTTAGAGAATTAAATTTACTTTGTAATCAAAATAATATTAAATTAATAATTCTATTAATTCCTAAAAGAGAATGGGAGAATAATTTACCTGCTATTTATTATTCTATGAAGGATTTGAAAAACGAACTTAGTATTGATATAATTGATACTATTGAGTTATTCAATGCAGATAATTTAAAATGGCAATATTTATATGATGGCAGTGGCCATTTTTCTGCCGAAGGCAATAAAATTGTAGCAAATTATGTTTATGAATATTTAGCGAAGAATAATTTTTTTGCTTTATATGCTAATTAATATTCTATAAAATATTAATAATTTTAATCAGCATAGTTATTAGGAGGCACAATGAAAAAAGTTTTACTAACTGGTGGAGCTGGTTATTTAGGTTCTATTCTATCAAGAAAACTGATTGAGAAAGGCTATCAAGTAAAATGTTTTGATAAGATGTATTTCGGTGAAAGTTCTATTAAGCAATTAATACCCCATAAGGATTTTGAATTGATTAATGGCGATATCCAAAAATTAGATGCATATTCTAATCTTTTAGATGGTGTTAACGCAGTTATACATTTAGCCGGCCTTGCTAATGATCCGACGGCAGAACTCGATCCCGAGCTCACTCAATTGATAAATTATAGATCATCTTATTTATTGGCTAAGATGGCTAAAGAAAGAGGGGTTGAGCGTTTTATTTATGCTTCAAGTTGTAGCGTCTACGGGAAGGGGCTGTTGGATGTTGTTAGCGAAGAGACGCCATTAAATCCTGTATCGGTTTATGCTGAATCAAAAATGCGTGCCGAAAATGAAATTATAAAGATGGTGGATGAAAAATTTTGCCCTATATTTCTAAGACAGGCTACCCTTTATGGCGTTTCTTGGCGTATGCGTTTTGATTTAGCAATTAATTTAATGGTTTTACACGCAATTCTTAGTAAAAAAATCTTTATTTGGGGCGGTGGGACTCAGTGGAGGCCTTTTTTGCACGTTGAAGATGCCGCAGAAGCGTTTATAACTTGTTTAGAGCAACCTAGAGATAATGTTGCTGGAAAAATTTATAATGTTGGATCTACGGAGAATAATTATAAAATAATAGATTTAGCAAAAATCGTTCAAGACAACATTAAGGGTGTTCAATTAGACATAATTCCTGACAATCCGGACAAACGCAGCTATAGAGTTTGTTGTGACAAGATTAGCAAGGAATTGAATTGGCATCCCAGGAGAACAATTGAGGATGGTATAAAGGAGCTAATCGGATTTATTGAAAAAAATAAACAAAAAACTAATTTCGAAGATTATTATTATTATAATATTAAGACACTTCAGCGTTTCTTAAAAACACCTGTAATAGAGAATGGCGATCCGATTAGAGCAGACGAGTTACCGTTTAATAGGCCCAGCATAGGTAAAGAAGAGGAAGAAGAAGTTTTAGATACTCTTCGTTCGGGATGGTTAACGACTGGTCCAAAAGTTAATACATTAGAAGAAATGTTTAAAAGATATATTGGAGTTAAGCATGCCGTTTGCGTTAGTTCTTGTACTGCGGCCCTACACCTTAGCTTAGCCGTTTTAGATATTAAGGATGGAGACGAAGTTATTACTTCGCCAATAACATGGCCGGCTACTGCTAATGTAATAGTTCATGTAGGGGCAACTCCAGTTTTTGCTGATGTGAATCGCCGCACTCTTAATATTGACCCCCAAGAGATCGAATCAAAAATTACAAAAAAAACGAAGGCGATTATACCGGTACATGTAGCAGGACAGCCATGTGAAATGGATAAAATCAATCAAATTGCTAAAAAATATAATCTTCATGTAATTGAAGATGCGGCACATGCCATAGGCGCTTTTTATAATTCGCAACAAATAGGCACAATTAGTGATTTTACTTGTTTTAGTTTTTATCCGATTAAAAATATAACTACTATTGAAGGAGGGCTCGTAGTTACTAATAATAATGAATGGGCGAAAAAATTAAGAATTTATAGTTTGCATGGAGTAACTAATGATGCATGGAATAGATATGCTACTAAATCCAAAGGAATTCATGAGGTCGTATATCCAGGATTTAAATATAATATGAGCGATATACAAGCTTCTCTTGGAATACACCAGCTGAAGAAACTCAAGACATTTATTAAACAAAGAAAAGAAATAATAGAGCAATATAATAATAGTTTTAGTCAGATTGAAGAGATTATTTTTCCCCAACCTATTCATAATATACAACATGCAAATCATCTTTATATTATAATATTAGATATTGATAAATTGAAGATTGACAGAGATAGGTTTATTGAAGCCTTAAAGAGCGAAAATATAGGCGTGGGCGTTCATTTTCGTTCATTGCATATGCAGCCATACTATAGGAATAGATTTAGTTTTAAAGATGATTATTTTCCTTCAGCAAAGTATCTAAGCGATAGAATCCTTTCATTGCCTTTATACCCTGCCATGAATCAACGCGATGTAGATACAGTTATAAAAGCCGTTATAAAACTAGTTAATTACTATAGAAAATGAAAAAAGACCCAAGTAAAATACTAATCTTAATAATCATCATAGGAGCTATAGTAAGAATTTTAGGCGTAAATTTTGGGCTCCCTTTTATATATCACAATGATGAAAAGATAATTGTGAATTATGCGCTTGCTTACGGCGCAGGAGACCTGAACCCACATTTCTTTAAGATTCCGCCTTTATTGTCTTATTTTCTATTTTTTCTTTACGGGATTTTTTATATAGCGGGGAAAATTTTAGGCATTTTTAATTCTATTAGTGAATTCGGATACCTTTTTTTAAATAATCCAACCAGTTTTTTTATTATTGGTAGATTTTTTGCTGGAGTTATTCCAGGCATTCTGTCAATTCCCCTGATATTTTATTTAGCAGAAAGAGCATTTTCAAGACGCGTTGCAATATTTGCGTCACTTTTCTTATCGCTTAATTTTTTACACGTCAGAGATTCTCACTATATTTATTGCGATATACTCTTAGTTTTTTTTATCCTCCTATTTTTTATATGGCTTTTTAAAATTTTTGAGAAAAATCGAACAAGCGACTATTTTGTCACTGCATTAATTATCGGTATAGCTACATCAATAAAATATAACGGAATACTATTATTTATTCCTTTTCTACTTATAATTTTACGCAATAAAGCCTTTTTTAAAGATAGCAATATAGTTTTGTTTAAAAGATTATTTGGAATAGGGTTATTTTATCCCATCGCTTTATTCTTTAGCAATCCGTATATGTTTCTAGATTATAAATTTTTCTTTAATGATATTTCAAGAATGCCTTTTTATAATCCCGGATTTTTTTATCACTTAAAAGTATCTATTGTTGGAGGATGCGGCCTATTAATATTTCTTTTTTCTATAGGCGGCTTTACAATAGCCATTTTTAAGAAACATTTTTTTGCTATTACACTTGGTTTCTTTGGCTTAATTTATTATTTTATTGTTGCTAGGCTTAGCCAATCGGCAGAGAGATATATTCTTCCACTTATTCCCGCTATATTATTATTTGCGGCATATTTTCTTGATTACATTATTCAGAAAGTAAAAGCAGTTAAAGCGCAATTAATTCTCTCTGTTTTATTTTGTATAATATTACTTACACCTTCTTTGTTTAAAATATATAAATCTGATAAGCTTTTTACTATGGATGATACGCGTACACAAGCTTATGAATGGATTAAGAAAAACATTCCATTTAATACTAAGATCGCTGTCGATTCAACCGGGTCAATATACCCAGTATTAAGACAATCAAAGGAATTTATTGATATCAATGTAAAAAATTTCAAAAAAGAAAAATTTCGGAAACCAGAAGGTTCTTTAGATTATAAAATAGAACTTATAAAAAATAATCCTTATTATGATAATACTTATAGGATTTATTATTTAAAAAAAAGCATAGGCCAAAAAGGATTCTTTTTATCATTCCCTGAAGTAGAGTTAAATATAGATCAAATCAAGACTAAAGGGATTGAATATATAGTTGTTTCGACTTTACTTATTAGCAATACCGGAAAAAAATTTTTACCAGTACTAGAAAAAAATACTAATTTAATTAAAGAATTCTCTCCATATAATAAATCTATTTCTAAATTAATTCCTGATGAGCTTACTGTTTTACCTGCTGCAGCTTTTACATACCGAGAGTTAAAGGATAGAGACAGGTTTGGTCCAGTAATTAGAATCTATAAGTTTAAGTAGAAGATATTTGTAAATGTATATTTCCGTAGTTATTCCAATATATAATGAAGAGGGCAGCATAAATACTCTTTATAATAGGCTGAGTAGGGTCATGGAAGGCATTCATCTTGAATACGAGATAATTTTTATTGACGATGGCTCAAATGATGACTCTTTGAAATTAATAAGATCTATTATAAATAATGATAATAAAGTAAAGGCGATCTCTTTTGATAAAAATTATGGGCAACATCCAGCGGTAATAGCTGGTTTTGAAAAAGCGCAAGGTAAATTTATAGTTACGCTTGATGCAGATTTACAGAATCCCCCGGAAGAAATTCCCAAGCTCATTGATGCGATAAATGACGGATATGATATGGTAAGCGGAATTAGGGTATTGAGAAAGGATAATAATTTTAGACAGTTATCTTCAGCTTGTTCAAATATATTTTTAAATTTACTGACAAGAAGCCATATCAATGATTACGGAACTATGCTGCGTGTTTTTAAAAAAGAATTTGCAAAAAAGATGAGCATTCATTATAGAAGAAATAGGCTTTATATACCAGTATTAATTAATACCCTTACTAATAACATTCTAGAAATTGAGTTAAGCCATGAAAATCGTTTTGCCGGTGAATCAAAATATGCATTTTTTAAATTGATAAAGACATTTATTTCTATAGTTATACGGTATCATCGAGGTTTTACAGCATTCCTTAAATTTTTTCATATAATAAAAGAGGACGATGTGCTTTATAGAGTTAAAGAGCAAATAGAAATACAAAAAAGTAGACATATATAAATATGCATAAAAAAACACAATCTACAAAAATAGTTTTGAAAAAAAATAAATGGGATAGTTTATTTTTTGGCATAGATATCGCAGACATGTTTTTTCATGGATTTAATTTGCCATCGGAATCAGAAATAAAATTATTATTAGATAGAGCGTTAAAAAAAGCCTATAATTTTGGTTTTAAATATTTAGTTTTCACGCTTCCCGAAAAATTTATTTTTTTAAGCAGTATCCTTAAGAAACAAGGTTTTAAGCTTATAGATTTATGTTTTGATTTAAAGTTAGTTATTAATAAAAAGATACCTTTCAAAATATCGTCCGATATCAATATTATTAAAACCTGTATTAGCGATATTCCTTTCATTGAGAGGATAGCGAGTTATTCTTTTAGATTGAGCAGGTTTTATAATCTTAAATTTTCGAATAAAAAATTATCCGACCTTTACCATATTATTTGGATTAGAAATTTACTTAAGAGTAGACGGGCTATTTTATTTACGGCTAAATTAGAAGATAGAGTGTGTGGTTTTCTTGCGCTTACATTAAATCGTCAAGATTGTTCCGGAAGGATAAGCCTTATTGCTACCAAAAAAGATATGCAGGGTATGGGGGTCGGAAATGCATTAGTTTATTATGCTATTAATTGGGCTAGAAAAAAAAGATTTAAAACGATATATGTAAAAACACAGAAGAATAATCTTAAAGCGCTAAAATTATATAAAAAACATAATTTTAAGATTTTTAATGTAGAACGCAAGTATTCTCTTTATTTATGATAATGAAAAAATTGATTTTAATATCTTTTTTTATTTTATTTACTATTTTATGTATAGGGACCATTCTTCAAACTTCTCCTATATGCGATGAAGTCGCGCATCATTTAGCCAGCGGATATTCCTATTTAAAGACAAAAGATTTCAGGATGAATCCAGCCACACCTGCATTTTCAAGGGAATTAATTGCTGCGTCGCTTTTAGTCCTTAATTTAAGGTTGCCAACGGATCATCCTTCTTGGATTAATAATGATAGCCCTATATTTGGAAGGCTTTTTTTATATGAATACAATGATAATCCTGAAAGAATAGTTTTGTTGGCCCGTTTGTCTGTTATGCTTCAATCTATTATTCTTGCATTTTTGGTTTACGTTTGGGCCAGAAAGGTACACGGTGTAAACGCTGCCGTATTTTCCGTTTTTCTATACTTGTTTTCTCCTGCAATCATAGGAAATTCTACTATAGCTATGGCAGATATCTCTGTAAGCCTTTTTATATTCTTAACGATTTTTCAGTTTTGGCTTTTTTTACAAAAGAAAACTATAGCTGGCTTAATTTTTACAGGAATATTTTTTGGATTAGCACAGTCTTCTAAGCATACTGCAATAATACTATTTCCGCTTTTTATTATTTTAGGAATAGTCTATGCTATGAATTCAAGTAATAACAAGGGAGATATGTTATGGGATATGTGGAAAAAAATAGTTTTAATATGGGGGATTGGTTTTTTTACGTTATGGGCAACTTATTTTTTTGAATTCAAGCCATTGCTTTTAAATGTTAGTGATATAAACGAAAAAGTAGTATATATTCAGAGATTCTTATCATCGATACCTTTTTTAGACCATAAATATATTATAGATAAAGTAATTTATTTTGCTAAAAATGTTCCTATTCCGCTGAGCTCTTTTTTTATTTCATTATTTGGAGTATTACATCAATCAAGTATTGGGCAAGGCGTATTCTTTATGGGAGAGCATACTATCAGCGGATCAAGGATTTATTATATCGTCGATTATTTAATAAAGACTCCTATACCACTTTTAATTTTTATTATTCTTTCGATCTTTTTAACACTATTTAAGAGGCTATTTAAAACAAAAATCTTAACAAATTGGTTTATTATTTTGCCGATATTTCTTATTTTTGTCGCGTCATCATATTCAAAAATCCAAGGAGGAATAAGATATCTTTTGCCGATATATCCTTTTCTATTTGTATGGCTAGGAAATATCATAACCGTTAAATTCAACCCATTTAGAAATTTATTTTATAAAATCATTATTTTAATAATATGTTTATGGTATTTTTGGATTGCATTAAAGACATTTCCGGATTATCTATGTTATTTTAATGAAGCTGTAGGTGGATTAAATGGCTTCGGTCATAAAATAACACATGATTGTGATTGGGGGCAAGATCTTAAAGCGCTTGGTAAATTTTATAAAAAAAATGATCTTAATGAAATTACGCTTTCCTATTTTGGTACGGCAGACCCATCTTTTTACGGAATTAATTATAAAGAGTTATCTAAGGAAGAGCAAGACGTACCGGGAAAGAAAGTTTATGCGATAAGCATACGTTTTCTTGATTCTGCGAAATGGACAAGAAATATTCCGCCATCTGCAAAAGCAGGCCATTCTATATTCATTTATGACTTTAGAGTTAATTGAGGTTATTTCATTTAGTTAGCTGAAGTATAATAATTATTAGTTTAAGTTGTTATGATGCTAATAATAGTTAATGATAGCTAAATATAGTTATTGACAATTGATAAGCATATGGTATACTTATAACATATATTCTCCAAGTATTTTCTTAGTTAATATATAATTATTTTATATATGAATAATATAAAAAATATAATATTTCTTTCTATTGATGCACTGCGTTTTGATATGTTAAGATATGCAGGTGGCTACCAATTAAATACTACGCCTTCCATCGACTTTCTATGCAAAAATGGCATATATTGTGCTAATGCATTTACTCCGGGAAATCCTACTCAGTTCGGATTTCCTTCTATATTTACCTCAACTATGCCTTTAGATTTTGGTTCATATAATGAAGGGATAAAGAATAGGCCTATTTCTTTCCCCGAGATTCTTAAGAAAAAAGGTATTAAGACATGTGGCATGACTAATAATGTGAATATAAATAATTTCTTTTATTATGACCGCGGGTTTGATGAATTCTATGAATTTTTTGATATTGAACTCTTTTGGAATAGTATGAAGAAGAATTATTTTTATTACTACCGAGAATTGTATAAAAAAAATATAATTAATAAACAAGCTTATTATGAGATATTAAGATTCTGGTTAAAAAAATGTTTTTTATATATGATGGATTTTTGTAATAAGAGAGATAATGCAATAGAAATCCAGTGTGATTATATTGCAGAATGGCACGATTATGAAATCCTCAAAAAAGCAATCTCAAGCAAAATTAAAAATTTAATAAATAATTTCGGGAATTACCATAATGATAATTTCGATGATCTCTTAAATAAAAATTTATATGATTTTCTCGGTATTGTATCAACTAAGCCCGCAATAGGTAAGTTTATTAATCATATTGATAAGAATATTGCAAAATTATTAAAGAATATTTATATCCAATTTGATGAAAGGTATTCGAGAAAGATTAAAGGAGATAAAATTGCAAAGAATATTATTAATTGGATAGATAAAAATTCAATTAATCCATTTTTTATTTGGGCGCATTTTATGGATTTGCATGATGAAAATTATATATCAAAATCTTTTGGTTTACCCCACAAGCTCGCTTCTTTTATAGCAAAAAGAATTTTTTTACGGGATACTTATAGAGGAAACCTGCGTTATGATTTTTCTCTAAACTTTGTAGATAGGGCGGTAGGTTGTATTATTAAGTATTTAAGAAATAAGGATCTTTTGGATAGTTCTTTAATAGTCATCTGTGGAGATCATGGGCATAGGACGGGTAAGCCTTATAGGAAAGGTTCTTCCGCCGCCGCTTTCTATGAAGAGGATATAAAAGTACCCTTAATATTTTATAACCCTAAATTCAGACCAAAGAGAATTGAAGATCTTTGTTGTTTAAGAGATATAGCTCCTAGTATTTTTTCATTTCTAGGTATTGAACAAGTGGCTGAATTTGAAGGAAAATCTGTCATTGATAGATCTGTTAAAGAGAGAGATTATGTTATATTGGAAAATAACTTTAGAGGGCCTTGCGATTTCGACAATAAGCCCATATATCTTGCCGTCAGAACAGATAAATATAAGTATGTGCATCGCGAATCGATTAGTTTTAACGATCCATGGTCAAAGCATAAACAAGAGTTATATAATCTTAATGATGATCCAAAAGAATATAATAATTTATACGATCATCCCGAATACGTTAATGTTTTAAATAAGTTAGAAAAAATAGCAGTACAGAGAATTCAGGACATAAGATCATCGCATGGTAAGAATAATTTAGGGCATACCGATGGCAAAGGTTTTGTTTTATGGTTAACAGGATTATCTGGATCAGGGAAAACTACATACGCAAATAGGCTTTATACGCTTTTTGGCATTAAAAATTTTAAGATATTGGATGGAGATGAATTTAGGCAAATGTTTAGTGCAGATTTAGGTTATACATATGAAGATAGAATTTTGAATATCAAGCGAATTGCTTATTATGCGCATATTATATCGAGCTTAGGAATAAATGTCATAGTTGCTAATATAGCACCTTTTTATGAGGCCCGGGATTTTATAAGGCAGAATATTCATAATTATATTCAGGTTTATCTTAAAGCCGATATAGAGGTATTAAAGATTAGGGACCCTAAAGGATTATATGCTAGATCGAAAGCAAGAAAAATCGGAAATGTTATCGGGATACATGAGCCATATCAAGAACCAAGAACTCCTGATGTCGTTATTGATACAGGACAGGAGAGCGTCGAGGATGGCGTTCAGAAAATAATTACTTATCTACGCAATAAAAAGATAATTCAATAGTTATGATGAATAAGAAAAATAGAATTCAAATTAATTTTGATCATTTATTATACTTAAGGGGTATTAATGAGGGTTCGTTAAATCCTTTAAAAGGGTTTTGTAATAGGTTGGATTACGAATCTATTCTTAAGACGATGCGTTTTAAAAATGGTTATCCTTGGCCTATCCCAATAACTTTAGAAATAGACGAGGAACAAGCAAAATCTATCAAGAAATTTAATGAAGCAGAATTAATTCAGGAAGATGGGATTAATTGCGCTATTTTAATGATAACAGATATATTTAAGATTGATTTACAAAGATATATCAAAGAAATATTTAAAACAGATTCATTGAATCATCCAGGAGTAAAGAAAGAGATAAAAAAACCCCTATGGAGAATAGCAGGAGACATTAGATTTAAACGCTCATTTAAACCCATAAGCAGTAAATATTATCAGAAGCCCGATGAGGTCATAAAAGAAATAAAGAAGAGGGGATGGAATACTGTTGCAGGATTTCAAACAAGGAATCCAATTCATCGAGCACATGAGCATCTTCAGCGTATCGCAATGGAGGTATGTGATGGTTTGCTAATTCAACCGCTTATAGGGGCTAGAAAAAATGATGATTTTTCTTTTCCGGCTATCTTGGAATCATATAATATCATGATAAACCATTTTTATCCTAGAGATAAAGTGATTTTTACCTCCTTAGAGCTGCCTATGCATTACGCAGGTCCACGGGAAGCCATTTTACATGCTTTAATCAGAAAAAATTATGGCTGTACGCATTTTATAGTAGGAAGGGATCATGCTGGGGTTGGTAATTTTTATGGTAGATACGAAGCGCAAGAAATTGCAAATAGCTTTAAAGACTTAGGTATAGAAATACTTAGATTAAAAAGCCCTTTTTTCTGTAAAAAATGTGCCAAGGTAGTATCTGAAAATACATGCACACATTATTATTCAGATAAAGATTCTGTTTGCGAAATAAACGGTTCAAATATACGAAATATGATAAATAATAATAAAATCCCACCTAAATTTATAATGAGGAAAGAAATAAGTAAAATGCTTTTTGAGTATAAGCAAAAAAAAATGTTATTAAATGAATGGAGATGATATGTTTAAGATTATTGTAACCTTAGGCCCCTCAATATTGAAAGGGGATACATTAAAAATGCTTCCAAGAGAGCATCCTTATATATTTAGACTTAATGGTTCGCATATATCATATAATTATGCCAGAGATTTGGTTAAAAAAATACGTAAAGCAGTAAAAGAAGCGGTTATTTTACTTGATTTGCCGGGTAATAAGGTAAGAACAACCAACTTGGAGAGGCCTATTAATCTTATGGTTGGTAAAAAATTTTGCTTAACCGACGATATGATAAATCATAAGATATTTTTTGATAGGGTTAAAGTTGGAGATGTTATTAGGGCCCATGATAGTTTATTAAAATTTGAGGTTATTAATAAGAAGAAGAAGTCCGTAAGTTTTATATCCCATTCAAACGGGATTCTTAATAAAAATAAAGGTCTTCATCTTTGCGGATTAACCGATGGTATAGATTTTTTAACAGAACAAGATAAGGTTCTTTTAGAGATAGCAAAGAATCTTAGGATAGATTGTGTTGGAGTTTCGTATGTTAGGGATAAGCAAGATATTCTTCTTATTAGGGATTATATGCGTAAGAAAGATTTTATTCCTGATATTTTTGTTAAGATCGAGACAAAAAGAGCTATAGAAAATCTTAATTCTATTTTTAGCGAAGCGAATAATTTTATTCTTGATAGAGGGGATCTTTCAAGTGAAGTAGGTATTGAGAATATTTCATTGTTTCAACGTAAGATAATCGTTGAGGCGAAGAAAAAGAATCGTAATCTTTTTCTGGCAACACAGTTTTTAAAAAGCATGATTCATAATCCATTGCCATTTATAGCAGAAGTAAATGATTTGCATAATGTGCTTGCAGATGGAATATCTGGATTGCAGCTTTCTGATGAGACTGCGATAGGAAAATATCCCCTAGAAGCGATTAATACAATAATAGCCATAAGAAAGAATATAGAAAAGTTACTATAAAAAATAAGGAGTAAATATGGAAATCAAAGAAGGCGGAGTTTATACTTTACAAGAAGTCCAAAAGTTATTAAAGGTAAGCCCAAGTACATCGTTAAGGCTTGTTAAAAATGGTTTTATTCATGCGGCCAAGGTAGGAAAGCAATATCGTATTCTCGGAAAAGAACTTTTACGTCTTTTATCTCCACAGCTTGAAGATAAAGTTGGTAAACTTTACAATAAAGGCAGGGCTTGGTTGTACGAGGATTAAAAAAAAGGAGATATTGATGAAGAGCAGAATAAAATCTTTAATTATAAGTAAAAATTCTTGCATCAAAGATGCTATAAAGGGCATAATGAAAAATGGTTATGGAGTTGTTTTTATAGTAGACGAAAACGGTCGATTTATTAGTGTTATAAACGATGGCGATATCAGAAGGGGTATTCTTAAAGGGAAGCAGTTGGCGGATAATGTTATGACGATATCTTCAGATACGCCTTTTTATGTGTTAGATAATATGTCGAAAGAAGAGATAGCGGGGTTCATCAATAAGAAAAATAATTTAAAAAATAAAATTCAATATGGGGGTACCCTTAAGGTACCAGTTTTAGATAAGAATAAGTTAATTACCAATGTTTTGTTTATTTCCATAAATGACAGCGGAGTTTGCATTATTGATCATGACTGTAGAAGCCCTAATAAAATGCGAGAAATTAAAAAAAATAAAAATATATTAGTTACCGGCGGAGCAGGCTATCTTGGTTCAATTCTATGCAAGAAACTACTAGATAATGATTATAAGGTCAAGGTATTAGATAATCTGATGTATGGTGATCATGGGATAAGGCAATTTCTTAATAATCCTAATTTTAAGCTCATCAAGGGAGATATTAGAAATATTCAAATCGTTGTAGAATCTATAAAAGACGTTGATGCAGTTATTCATCTTGCTGCAATAGTAGGGGATCCTGCTACTACCAAATTTCCCCAAGAGTCTATCGATGTAAATTATTTAGCAACTAAAGCAATTGTTGAAGTTTGTAAATATTACCAGGTCAATAGATTTATATTTGCTTCTACTTGTAGTGTTTATGGTTATCAATCCGAAGAGGATAGCGGATTAACAATTAATTCTAAGCTGAACCCGCTTTCTTTATATGCAAAGATGAAGCTTGAGTCAGAGAAAGCCATTCTTTCATTAGCTGATGATTATTTTTCACCCTTAGTTTTAAGAATGGCAACTCTATACGGTTTATCTCCTAGGATGAGATTTGATTTAGCGGTTAATTTCCTTTCTGCCGAAGCCGTAATTAAAAAGGAAATAGTAATTTTTGGCGGCAGTCAATGGAGGCCATTCCTGCATGTAGAGGATGCCGCAAATGCTTATGTTAAATGCCTCGAATTACCTTTTAGGAAAGTACGGAAAAAAATATTAAATTTAGGCCAAAATAATCAAAATTATCAGATGCTTCGCGTAGGAAGAATGATAAAGAAGCTAATCCCGGGAACGAAATTAGGGATATCTAAAAAAGAAGTTGATTCGAGAAATTATAAAGTATTATTTGATGATACCGTAAAGAACATAGATTTTCATGCCGATTATAAAGTATCAGACGGAATTGCAGAAATTAGAGATCGCATCTTAGAGGGAGATTTTATTGATTATAGAGATAAAAAATATAGGAATGTTTGAATTATAAGACATAGAAAGGAGTGATTATGCCTAAGATAACTAAGCCACAATTATTGAATATAGAATTTCATTGTGATGATAGGGGCTATCTAGTTCCTTTAACAAATAATTTGGATAGAACATTGCAAAAAAAGATAAAAAGAACTTATGTAGTAGGAAACTTTAGTAAAGGAGTAATCAGGGGATTACATTTCCATAAAAAAGAAATTAAAATATTTTATATTGCCCGAGGTGCCGCAAAATTCGTAGCTATCAATCCTAAATTACCTAAAAAGGATTTTTATGCACATGTTCTTTCAGACAAAAAATCTGCTTTATTTATAATTCCTCCCGGATATGCTAACGGCTGGGTTTCTTTATCTGATAACACAATATTAATTTCTTTATCTACATCTACATTTCAGGAAAGTGTAAAAGATGACATAAGATTTTCTCCTTACGAATGGGGAGATATTTGGAATATAAGAGCCAGGTAATATATGATAAATAAGAGAATAATTCCTTATGGAAAACAGTGGTTATTTAAAGAAGACATTAATTCAGTTGCTAATGTTTTAAGGTCCGATTGGATTACTCAGGGGCCTAAAATTAAAGCCTTTGAAGATGCAATTTGTAACTATTGTGGTTGTAAATATGCAGTAGTGGTTTCTTCCGGAACAGCCGCATTGCATATTGCCTGTTTGGCAGCAGGGCTTAAAAAAGGAGATCAGGCTATCACAACTCCGTTAACTTTTTTGGCTACAGCAAATTCTGTATTATACAGCGGGGCAGAAGTAATTTTTGCAGATATAGATTATGCTACCGGTAATATTGATACGAGACAGATTGAGAAAAAAATAACAAGAAAAACTAAAGTATTGTTGCCGGTAGATTTTGCAGGACTGCCTTGTGACTTATCAGAAATAAAAAAAATTGCAAAACGATATAAACTTTTGGTGATAGAAGATTCTTGTCATGCTTTAGGCGCAACCTATAAAAATTCAAAGATAGGCGATTGTAATTATTCCGATATGACAATATTTAGTTTTCATCCTGTAAAACATATTACAACAGGAGAAGGCGGGGCCATCACAACAAATTCTAAGAAGTTATATAATAGGCTTATTGCGCTAAGGAACCATGGGATGTGTAAGAAAGCGCAAACATTAAAGAAAGAGGGTTCTTGGTATTACGAGATGAACTATCTTGGTTTTAATTATAGAATTACCGATTTACAATCTGTTTTAGGATTAAGTCAAATTAATAAATTACCTTTATTCATAAAGCGTAGAAATTTGATTGCCAATAGATATGACCAAGCATTCTTTTGTTTTAGAGATCTTCTAACTTTACCATCGATAAATTATGGAGATAGAACACATGCTTGGCATTTGTATACGCTTAGATTAAACATGGCTAAAAAATATATTTCGCGTAGACAATTATTTGAATTGTTGCATAAAGAAGGAGTAAGAGTGCAAGTTCATTATATACCTATAACGCGGCAACCTTATTACCGAGAAAAAGGTTTTAAGAGCTCACTCTTTCCAAATGCTGAAAAATATTATGAGAATGTTATTTCATTGCCAATCTATCCTAAAATGGACAATTCGGATATTGATTATGTTATAGGCGTTGTAAGCAAGATAATAGATAAATATTGTAGACAAGGAGGCAGTAAGTGAGGGTACTTTTAGCCTATCTTAGTGATACTGGCATAGGAGAAATACCCATAGGTTTATCTATAATTCAGGCTTGCTTGAGACAGGCAGGGCATAGTACGTGCATCTTTGATACCACCTTTTTTAAACAAACTGATATAAGGAGTATTAATGAGAACTTGGGTGTGCATAAACCTGTTAACTTAGAAGATTATGGGGTAAGCCTTACTTATAGCGACATCGATGATGAGTTTTTATCTGTAGTAAAAAATTTTAATCCGGATCTTATAGGCTTTTTTACTACTAGTTACAATTTTTTTCAAGTATTAAATATGATTAAGTTGATTCGTCGGAATAATATAAATACTCAAGTAATACTAGGGGGTCCTCATACGACAGTTGCACCCGAAGAGAGTATTAATTATCCGGAAATTGATATGCTTTGCGTGGGAGAAGGAGAAGAGGCAATTATCGAATTATGCAAGAAGATGCAAGTATCAAATAGGATCGATAATATAGAAAATATTTGGATTAAGCATGACGGCAGGGTCTACAGAAATCAACCAAGGCCTTTTATATGCATGGATAAGGTTCCCTGTCCTGATGCAGATAGTTTTTCCGATATGCATTTTTTTAAACCTTTTTCAGGTAAAGTATATCGTATGGGGCATATAGAAATAAGCAGAGGTTGTCCTTTTAGTTGCACATATTGCATTAATGCATATATGCGTAACTTGTATAAGGCTAAAAATGAAGGTAATTATCATCGTGAAAAGAGCATAGATAAAGCTATATCGGACATAAAAATATTGGTTAAGAGGCACAATCTTGAAATGTTGCGTTTCTGGGATGAAACTTTTTTATTTATGAAGGAGTCTAGATTGAATGAATTTAGTAAGAGATATAAAAAAGATATTAATCTCCCTTTTATAATTTCAACACACCCGGCTACTATTAATGAGAAAAGAATAGGGATTATGAAGGATATGGGTTGTGTTGCTATTAGCGTTGGAATAGAGAGCGGAAACGACCGTATCCGTAGGGCGCTTTTAGGTCGTAAAATTAGCAACGAACAAATAATTAGAGCTTTTGATATTATTAAGTCATCTGGAATAAGGGTTACTTCGTATAACATGATTGGCTTACCGTTTGAAACACGTAAAAATATCTTTGAGACCATAGACTTAAATCGAAGAGTTAAGGTGGATACAGCTGGCCCAAGTTTTTTTTATCCTTATCCGGGGACTAAATTAAGAGAAGTTTGTTTAGAGAGTAATTTTATAGATTCAGAGCTTAAACCAGCAGAGAATAATGTTGACACCATACTCAATATGCCACAAATTAAGCATAAGGAATTAAAAGGACTGCATAAGACTTTTACTCTTTATATAAAATCACCTAAATGGTTATTTCCTCTGATTAAGCTTTGCGAGTTAGATAACTATATATCTAATAGAATATTCAAGTTTTTAATCAGAAGATATTGCTAAGAAGGGCGGGCATAAGATGTTTAAATTTAACAAAACAGTAGAAATTGATGGCGTGAAAATTGGTAGCGGACAACCTTGTTACATAGTAGCTGATGTTAGCGCTAATCACAATTCAGATTTTAAAACTGCAAAAAGATTTATAAGGTTAGCCAAAGACATAGGTCTAAATGCAATTAAATTTCAAACATACACAGTTGAAAAGTATCTTTCAAAAAAAATTAAGCGGGAAGACGGATATCATTTTAATAAATCTTTTCAAAAAGCAAAGAAATATGAATTACCTTATGAATGGCATCAAGAATTATTTGATTATGCTAAGGATTTAGGGGTTACAATTTTTTCTACTATTGATGATATCGATACCATTGATTTTTTAAATAAATTAAATACGCCAGCCTTTAAGGTGTCTTCTCCCGATTTAAATTTTTTACCAATGATAGAAGAGGCTGCCAAGACTCTTAAGCCACTTATTTTATCAACAGGCATAGGAGATATATCTAGAATTAAAGAGGCAATTGAATCGGTAGCTTCCTACGGGAATGATCAGTTGATACTATTGCATTGTGTTTCTATGTACCCCTCGCATTTTTCGGAAATGAATATTCGCTGCATAACTAACTTACAGGATACTTTTGGTCTACCTGTAGGGTTATCTGACCATACAGCGGCCAGCCAAGATCCTTATTCTGTAGCTTTGGGAGCTGTGGCTTTGGGTGCAAATATGATAGAAAAACATATTACATTTAGCAGATCCCAAGATGGCCCGGATCACATATTTTCTATGGAACCCGATGAATTTTCCAAATTAGTTACTTATATAAGGAATCTTGAAGAATCGTTGGGTAATGGAAGGAAGTGTCCTGTCTCCAGAGAAATTAAAGTGAGCATAGAGATAACAAAGAGTATCCATACAACAAGAGATATAAGAGCTGGAGAAATAATCAAGGAGTCAGATCTGAGAATATTAAGACCAGGTTACGGAATTGAACCTAAATATCTAGGAGATGTTATAGGTATGAAAGCAAAAGTTGATATAAAAGATTCAGAGGCGCTAGAGTGGAATTTATTAGAGAAAAATAAATAATGAATATTAAAGTAAATAGAATAGGCTGTATTATTCAAGCACGAATGAATTCACATAGGCTTTTTGGTAAGGTATTGGTAAAAATTTGCGGGAAATCTATATTAGAGCACATTATTGAACGAATAAAAGAATCGAAATATATTCAAGAAATTATTATTGCAACTTCTTCTTCTGGTATAAATGACCCAATAAGAGACCTCGGCAATAAAATTAATATACCTGTTTTTAGCGGCAGCGAGGACGATGTATTAAGTAGATATATAGAGGTTAGTAAAACATATAATTTTAGAATTATAGTTCGGGTTACAGCGGATGATCCGCTTATTGACATACAAGAAGCGGATAAGATGATAAAAATACTTGAAGAAAAAAAGCTAGACTATGTAACAAATTCAGATATCAGCTTGGATGATTATAATACAGAACTTCCAGCCGGGTTCCAGGTGGAAGTTTTATCCAGCGATGCTCTATTAAGCTTGGAAGATAAAGATCTGACACAATTGCACAGAGAACATGTAACTCTTTATATCGAGCAATACGCAGAGAAATATAATATTAGATTTATTAAACCGCGAGAGAACATACGTTACAAGGGATTACGTTTAACAGTAGATACGCCAGAAGATCTAGGATTAATGAATAAGATATACCTTGAGTTATATAAAGGTAGGCCTATTCTTAATGAAAAAGTTGTAGAGTTAATTAAAAAGAATCCTAGCTTATCTTTATTAAACAGTTCTATAAAAACAAATTACAGTTATTTAGACGGAATAAGGGTTAAAAAATTATGATCGATTGTCTTCTGATATATCCTAATCCTACAAAGGATAGTCCTAAAAAAGGCGTAGCTTTAGGTATCTTTTACTGCGGAGCAATGCTTGAGAAGAGCGGTCTTAGTGTAGAGTATTTTGATTCGCGTTTTGATAGTAATGAAAAATTGAGAAAAATTATTGATCGCAGAGTGCTATGTGTCGGAATATCTTCTATGACCGGTAATCAACTAAGAGAAGCAAAAGAGTTTCTTAAATTTATAAAGAATGAGGATGCATCTATTTTTACTATAATGGGCGGTGTTCATCCTTCAATTTTACCTCTTGAGACATTAAGTGATGAATTAGTTGATTTTGTAGTAATCGGAGAGGGAGAGTTTGTTTTAGTAGATTTGATTCGTCAACTAAAAGGCGATAGACGATTATCGGAAGTCGAAAGTCTTTGTTGGAAAGATGGCAGAAAATTAATTAAGAATAAAAGGGCTCCATTTATAGATTTAAAAGATTTACCATCCCCATTAACTAAGAAGACAGAAAAGTATTATGTTATATCTGCAAAGACAAATAATTTAATTCATCCAACAAGCAGATCTTGTCCGGGTTTTTGCGGGTTTTGTTATAACACTGTAGTTAATAAGAGTCAATGGCGTTCTATGCCTGTTATGAAATGGGCAAAAGAGTTTAACGAAATGGTAAATTTAGCAAGGTTCTCCCATATGTTTACCGGCGATGATAATATTGGTAGAGATAAAGAGCGTATTAAAGAAATAGGAGATGTATTTATGGCCAGAGGTGTTACCTGGCATACGAATATTAGACCAGAATATTTAGATGAGGAGTTGATAGGGATCCTAGAGAGGGGTGGGTGTACTAGTTTGTTATTAGGTTATGAATCTGGTTGTAATAGGATATTGAATACAATAATAAAAAAAGGTTTACCTAATGGTGTTTTAGATTTACGAAGATGTGCCGAACTCATTGGTAGAAGTAAAATTAATGCGCTATATAGCTTTATGAGCAATCTTCCTACCGAAACCTGGGGTGAATTAAAGGAAAGTATGGATTTAGCAGATTATATAAAAAAAGTGGATAAAAAATGCAGAATTAGTTTTTATGTTTATGGTCCATATCCCGGTACGCCGATGTATCATATGGCTTTAAGGCAAGGCTTTAGAGAGCCTAGAAGTATAGAAGAGTGGGGAACTATTTGTTTGACTTACGCCGCAAATGCCTTAGTTGAAAATTTGCATTATATAGCTTCATTAAATTTTAGGGGAGGCAAAGGCGATAATACTTCTATTAATTTTCCCGGTTTAAAAAGATTACTTTTATTGCCTTTTGAGTTATCGGCAAAATTAAGATGGAAATTAAGATTTTTTAGGCTGTTCAATCTAGAAAAACGAATCGTAAAATACCTTTTTGGCTGGGCAGCAGCACGTATAGATAGATTGCATAAATATAATATTTAATATAAAAATGACAAATACAGTTTTAGTCAGAGTAGATAGTAACTATCATGTAGGTATGGGGCATATTATGAGATGTGTTGCTTTAGCGCATGAGTTCAAACGGAGAGGAATAAAGCCTACTTTTCTAATTAAGAATTATAAAGAAGCTAAATTTATTCTAGATAAAAATTCTATGGATTATCTTTGTTTACCTAAAATAATCAGTATGGAAAAAGAAGTAGAATTTATTAATCAGTCTGCCAAAGATGCTAATACTAGAATCTTAGCAATAGATTTGAAAAAAATACCAGCTTTATACATTCAAGCTTTAAAAAATAAAGGATTTTTTCTTATATGTTTTTCTGATTTTGAAAAAATAAGGAAGAGCGCCGCGGACCTTATAATAGCCGGAGAATCTTATTATAAAAATAAAGAGGAAGGCATAGTTCGTGGTTTAGATTATATAATCACCGGAAGAACATCAATAAGATATAATAAGCGAAAAAAAATAATTAATAAGGTTAAAAGGATTCTTTTAAGTTTTGGCGGGGGAGATAATGGCGGGGTATTTATAAAGGTCTTAAGGGCCTTAGAGAAATCTAGACATAGATTAGAATTCAATTTAATTGTTGGCGCAACATTTAAACGCCATTCTTTGCTAAAAAAAATTATTAATAAGACAAAATTAAATTTAAATATTATTGAAAATACTAATTCAATGGCTAAATATTTATATAATACGGATGTTGCTTTTATATCTGGAGGGGCAACAAAATATGAAGCTGCGTGCATAGGGACACCATCTTTTATCATAGCACAAGATAACAGGCAGTTTAAATATTCAAGAAGGTTTTCTGAATTGACAAAGGCAGCTATATGTTTAGGTAGGCATAATAAATTGAAAGTTAGGAATATTCATAAACAGGTCGACCCCCTTTTTTGTAATAAACAATTACTTAGAAAGATGAGTGATGCCGGTAAGCTTAGCGTCGATGGATTAGGTGCTAGGCGAATAGTAGATAGGATATTATATTTACAATCTAAAATATTATATCCAAGCATCTCTCTGCGATTGGCGACAAGAAAAGACCTGCCATTATTATTGAAGTGGTTCAATGATCCAGAGTTAAGGCAATTTTCTATTACTTCCAAGAAAATAACATTAACTCAACATAGAAAATGGTTTACTAGTTTAAATAAAAGAAAAAATAAAATATTTGCCGTTGATTTGAATGGGCAACATATAGGCACAGCGGCATTAAGGAATATTGACTCAAAAAATAGACAGGCTGAGTTAGCTATAGAGATAGGTGAAAAAGAGTATTGGGGTAAAGGTTACGGTACATTAATCATAAAACAACTTTTAGAATACGGATTCAATAAGCTTAATTTAAGATCGGTTTACCTTTCAGTTTTTTCCAAAAACAACAGAGCGGTTAATTTATATAAGAAGATCGGTTTTAGTCTTAATCAAAGTGAAAAAAAAATTATAAATAAAGACGGTAAGCGCATAGAGCTATCTCGAATGAATTTGGACAATAAAGAATATTTTAGGCGGAAATGAATATGCATATATTATCAGCCCATCAACCAGCTTATTTGCCATGGCTAGGCTTATTTCATAAAATTGCTATTTCTGATACATTTGTAGTTTTTGATACCGTGCAATATTTAAACGAAGACTTCAATCATAGAAATAGAATCAAGATTCCATTTGGTTCAATGTGGCTTACTGTTCCTGTTGTAACTAAGGGAAGATTTCCTTTATTATTAAGGGATGCCCAAATAGACAACTCTAAACCTTGGCAAAAAAAACATCTAAAATCTATTATGCAAAGATACAGCAAGGCCCCTTATTTTAAAGACTATATAAGATTTTTCGAAGAGCTTTATAGTAAAAAATGGGATATGTTAGTTCCTCTATGCGACACAATATTTAAGTATTTATTAAAAGAGATGAGAATTCATACAAAAATTATTTATGCCCATCAATATAAATTTCAAGGCAAGAAGTCGGATTTAATTCTTGATATGTGTAAACAACTAGATGCGGATCTATTTATTTTTGGCGAAATGGGGCAGGATTATGCCAAAAAGGAAGAGTATCATAAAAATAGAATTATTCCTTATTTTCAAAAATATAATCATCCCATATATCCACAACTATATGGAAAGTTTATTCCTAATTTATCGACTATTGATTTACTTTTTAATTGTGGAAGTAGGAGCTTAGAAATCATCATGCAAGGAAATATAACAAGAGAAGATTTAATGAAATTTTATACTACAGAAAGATAAGGAGAAACCGATGGCTATTAATAATAGAATACTAGTTGTTGTAGCGCATCCAGATGATGAAGCGCTTGGCTGTGGAGGTGTTATTTCTAAGCATGCCGAAAAGGGAGATGATGTTTTTATCATATTTTTAGGGGAGGGGTTGGCAGCTAGGTACAAGGATTGCAAGACTCCATCAAAAAGAATATTAAATCTTCATAGAATGCAATCAAGAAAAGCAGCAGATATACTTGGAGCAAAGAGAGTATATTTTTTTAATCTGCCCGATAACGCTTTTGATTCTGTTAGGCTTTTAAAAATTATCAAGATAATAGAAAAAATAAAAAGAGACGTAAAACCGAACATTATTTATACACATTACTGCGGAGATTTAAATATCGATCATAGAATAACTCATCAGGCCGTTCTTACTGCTTCAAGACCTTTGGTTTCTGAAACCGTTAAAAATATTTATACCTTTGAAGTATTATCTTCTACTGAATGGGCCAATAATCAAAACGAAAGCTTTAAGCCAAACGTTTATATAGATATTTCGAGCCAACTGAGTAAAAAAATAAAGGCCTGCGAATGCTATAAAACAGAGATTAAAGAATGGCCTCATCCAAGAAGTAGGAAAGGGATTGAGATTTTAGCGCATAAAAGAGGCTTAGAGGTTAGTTTAAAACATGCCGAAGCATTTATGTTGATACGGAGTATAGGAGAATAATAAGTGAATTTAATAGTTGTTCCGCCTAAGGTAAATGATTGTATTATTTCGGAGAAAATCAAGGCCCAAGAAAGTTATGTTTTTTTGGCTGATTTTCCTGGACAAATGAAAAATTTTAAGATAAGAGGCCTAAATATTTTAAATAAAAGTTATTTTTTATCACAGGCCGAAATACGTTTAGTTGAAAAAAAAGCTGAATTTTTTGCTCAAAATTGGTTTAAACAAGGCAAGTGCCAGGATCTATTAAGCTATAGAAATATAAACATAGGAGATGCATGCTATTTATTAATACTGAATTACATAATAAAAGTATTAAGAGCAATTTTAATTTCAGAAAAATTAATAAATGATAATTTAGATAAAAAGTTTTTTTTAATAGACGATAAAGGATTTTGGTCAAAAACTTTCCTAGCAGTTATAAAGAATAAATATATAGAAGCCGAAACATTAGTTAATGGAATAAAAGTTTTTAAAAAAACAATTAATAAAGAAGGCATTAAATCTATCATAAAAAAAACAATTTTAAGGTTTACAAGATTAAACGTTGTTAATGCTCCTAATTTTAAAAAGGAGAAGATTATATTTTCTTGTGCTTTGAGATTCATAAAAGATATTTGGCAGGAATTAAGCGGCGATTACTCTATGTATTATCTGCGCCCGATATTTTCGTTCGATGCTCATAGAATTGAAAAAGATCACAGAGGTTTATATATAAAACATATTCTACCAGAATATTTCATTAGTAATAGAGACAAGAACGAAATTGCTAAGAATGTTGATATAGGGAAAATAGCACAGGGTTTAAGAAGCTATTTTTCGCAAAACCAATTTTTTAATTTCAATGAATATGATTTATGGCCTATTATAAATGACGATTTAATTCAGATAATTCAAGAGAATCTTATAGAATGTATGGCCCGGATAAATAGTTTTGAATGTATGTTTAGTAGGTTAAATCCGATGCTGATTATTGTTGATGAAGACGATTGTCCTTTTAATAGGGTATTAATAAGATCTGCGAATCTAAAAAATATTAAAAGTATTCAATTAATCCATGGACTAACAGGAAATAGCTTATCAGAATCCGCAACTATTTCTACAAAAGTTGCTGTTTCTGGAAATGTTGCTTATAATAGGCTTATTGAGTTTGGCGTAGAAAAAAACATCATCGAAATTATTGGATCTCCTCATTATGAACAAAAATTAAAACATAGCAATAAGAATAAGATAAAAAAGACAATATGTGATAAATTAAGATTTTTGTCAGATCCTGTTTTAGTAACGTTGGCATTACAACAGTTTTATAGTGATGATAGAGTTACTCTCGCGCGTTTTCTAGAAGCAGATTTTATGGAGAAGATGCTACGGATCAGTATTGCAACATCAAAAAAAATTAAAAACATTAAATTGATTATAAAATTACACCCCGGAGAAATACATGAATGGTTTGTTGATGATATTATTCGTTCTGAAAAAGCTAGGCATTTGGTAGCAGTTGTTAAGGAATACGATATCATGGATCTTTTATCTGCAAGTACGCTTGTTTTGACTTCCGGATCAACCGTATATACAGAATGTTTACTTACGGCTACGCCGGTATTATTATTTGATGATAGCAGGGAAAGATCGTTAGATTTTTTAAGTACAGATTACTTGGATATTAATAATATGCATTTATCTGTTAGGCAGATTCAGAATATGATAGAAAGTTGTGAATTAAGAAATGACAAGTTATTATTCCAAAAGCAAGAATTAAAAACGCATTTTTTGAATAATAACGATGGCGCGCTTTATAATTTTAAACAATTAGTGCGGAATATGAGTAATCGGTCTTATGATTAACGCAGGGGGGCGTTATGAAAATAAAAGAACTTTATTCATTGAAAGATAAAACAGCCATTATTACGGGCGGAGGCGGTAAAGTTGGTAAGTTTATAGTACGGGGCTTATGGGAGGCTGGTGCAAAATGCATTATTTTAAGTAGAAAAAAAGCGAATGCCTCTGATTTATTAAAAGAGGCAAAACTAAATGGTTACTCTTTATCTTTTTTAGCCTGTGATATTACAAAAGAGAAAGACCTTATAAAAATTAGTAAAAAATTAGCAAAAAATAAAAATATTAAAATATTAATTAATAATGCAGTTTATACTATAAGCAAAAATATTGAAAGCTTAACATATCAAGATTGGCAGAAAACATATGAGGTTAATCTTTTAGGGGGATTTCTTTGTGTGAAACATATCGGTCAATTAATTAAAAAAAACGGAGGCGGGAGCATAATTAACATAGGTTCTCATTATGGTTGTATTTCTTGTGATGAACGCATATATCGTAATAAGAATATAGCAAGCTCTTTATCATATGCAACTACAAAATCTGGAATTTTAAATTTTACACGTTATATCGCTACGCACTGGGCAAAATATAAGATTAGGTGCAATACAATTTCTCCAGGAGGCTTTCAGGACAAAAATAATAACGATTATTATTTTAGAAGAGAGTATAAAAAAAGAGTTCCTCTTGGCAGAATGGCTTTCGAAGATGATATCAAGGGCGTAGCAGTATTTTTAGCTTCGGAAGCCTCGCAATATATTACTGGGCAAAATATTATTGTTGATGGCGGATGGACTGCTTGGTAAAAATAGCTTAATAGGTAAGGATCTTTATGAGATATAGAATTTTAGGTAAAACAGGTTTTAAAATTTCAGAAATTTCTTTAGGGACTGTTGAGCTTGCACAAGATTACGGATTGTCTAAAGCTCCATCACGAAAAGACGCAGTAAATCTTATAAAATATGCTTTAGATAATGGGATTAATTTTATTGATACTGCCAGGGCATATGATCCTGCGGAAGATATTATTGGTGAAGCTATCAGAGATAGGAAGGCTAATCGTCCCATAGTAGCTACTAAATTAGAATATTTTTTTAATGATGAATTAGGCGAGAAAGAACTGTTTAAGTTTTATAAAAAATCTATAGAGACTTCTTTGGATAGGCTAGGGGTAGATATTATTGATATCCTAAAGCTGCATCAGACCGATAAAAATACTTTAAAGATTCCTGGATTACTTGAAGTATTAAGAAAGTTAAAAAAAGACCAAAGGATTAAGTTTTTAGGTGTGTCTATTTCTGATGTAAGTACTGCTAGAGAACTTATTAACAGTGATATTTTCGATGTAATACAAGTTGCTTTTAATGTATTCGATCAAAGATTGGAAAAGGAAATTATATATGCATCTTTAGAAAAAAAAATCGGTGTTATTGTGCGTTCAGCTTTTATGAGAGGAATCATTCCTTGTCCATTTGAGAAAGTTCCTTCTTTGCTTGTTTCTTTGATTCCTTACAAAGAACGCTTAAATTCGATATCAAATAGTATTAATGTTGAACCATATGAGGCCGCTTTATGTTTTCCTCTTACATTAAATGAGGTATCTACAACTATCGTAGGGATGGAAAATATAAGCTTATTAAGAAAAAATATCGAAGCAGTTAATAAATTCGATATTGTATTAAATAATATTTATGAATTTAAAAATATGGCTATAGATAATGAATTTTTAATTACGCCAGCATTATGGGATGCTGCGTCAACAAAGGCTAAGGGATAGTTTTGTTATGGCACATCATATAAAGAAACAAATTATGAAGGATACTGCTAAATTGACATCTGCTCAATACTTTTCTCAGGGATTAGGTTTCGTTACGTCTATAATGATTCGTCGTTATTTAGGGCCATACTTTACAGGCATATGGAGTCTTCTGCGGATTATTTTAGATTATTCTGCTTATAATTCTTTGGGTGTAGATAGAGCCGCAATGTATAAGATACCATTTTTTATCGGACAGAATAAGCAGGAAGAGGTAAGAGAGATACAGAATTGTAGTTTTAGTTTTATGTTTTTAGCTTCACTCCTCACAAGCGTATTGCTTGCTATAATTACAACATTTATAAAACATAGGTATCCTATAGAAGTAGTGGTTGGTTTATATGCGCTTTCTATTATTGCAATTGTAGAAAAAATCAGCGCTTTTTTAATCTTATTGCCTAAGGCAGAAGGCGATTTTTCTGTTTTAAGTAAAGCCATAATTTTTGATGCCATTCTTAATATTACATTAGTATTTTTACTAGTAAGGCCATTTTTTATATACGGTCTTTATACAATGATGTTTCTTTCAGCAGTAATAAATGCTGTGTTTGTATATAGCCTTATAAAATGTAAGGTAAAATTAATCATAGATACTAAAATAATAAAAGGGCTTATAAAATATGGGTTCCCTATCCTTGGAATATCTCTTTTAACTGTTATATTAAGAAGCGTGGATAGGATTATTATTGCAAAGATGCTTGGCGTGACTTTTGTGGGATATTTTAGCCTAGGAATTATGACAAGAAATTATGCAGAAATTTTTGCGAGTTTTTCAACGGTATTAAGGCCAAGGATGATGCAGGCCTATGGAAAAGAAGAAAAAATAGAACACATGGAGAAGTTTGTGATTGGTTCATGTGAAATTATAGCATTTACCTTGCCGATTATTTTAAGTATTATATATTTTTTAGGGCCGGTATTAGTCAGGCTGCTGTTGCCTAAGTTTATCCCTGGTATTATAGTTATGCAAATTCTTCTTCTAGATTCTTTTTTCCACTCAACTTATATACAGTCTCAACAATTTATAATTGCAATAGGCAAACAAAAAAAGATAATGGCTATAATAACAGGAGTGATTATTTTAAATGGTATATTAGATTACTTTCTTATCAAAATGGGGCTAGGGATTGCAGGAGTTGCTGCGAGCACAGCATTTAGTTCATTTTTGAGCTTTATATTAGTACAAATTGTTTCAATGAGATATTTTATGAATAATAAAGATATTATCTTTTTTATCATAAGGGTATTGGTTCCTGTATTTTATATAAGCTTAGTATCAATTTTTATAGGGAATATAATTTTAGTGGCTAATCAGGTAATTGATTTATTATTAAAAATTGTTATAGTTCTTACTTCATCTTTGCCGTTGTTATTCTACTTAAACAGAAGGATTAATTTTATTCCAGTTTTAGTTTCTCTGATAAAAGGAAAATTTGGGATTAAAGACGATAATTACACAGATCTAATATAGTTTTTATCCAGTTGTTGAAATATTAAGAATAATAATAGTGTTTGGAAAGGAGTTTTGGATTATGAATTGCGTTCTTATAATGGCTAAAGAGGGAAGCAGCCTTGCCGGAAAAAATATATGGAATATAAGGGGTAGGACATTGCTTAACTGGCTTATAGATGACGCAAGGAAGTCATCTTTAGTTAATAAGGTATTCGTTTCAACGAATGGTAAAGAAACAGCACAGATAGCAGAGAGGGCTAATGTTGAGTTAATTATTAGGAGTGACGATCTTGCAAAAAATGAGAATTTTCCGCAAGCTGTAGATCATGCTATAAATTATATTAAACAGAAATATGACGATCTTCAAATTATAACTATATCTCAATGCGTCGTTCCTTTTAGGGCCCCAGATATATTTGATAGGTGTATTTCTTTTCTTCTGAAAAACAAAAATTATGATTCGGTCGTAACAATTAGAAAGACAGCAGATATTCCGGAAACGATCATGAAAGAAGAGAATGGATATTTGATGCCATATTTTTCGGAGCATCATGCTAAGTCTTTTTTATCCCGTCAGGATAGCCAGGCCTACGGAATAGATCATGTTATAGAATGTTTCCGTTATTCTTCATGGTTAAATAGAGAAAAAGGCATAAAACCTTGGTCATATCTTGGCAGAAAAATAAAGGGGATAGAGCAAGATTACCATAATCCTAACTGTTTTGTAGATGTGCATACGCTAGATGACATAAGGTGGCTAGAATTTTTAGTCGATAATATTGGTTTTGAAGGAATGAAAAAATAAACGAAACCACATCGAAGGAGAAAAAATGAATCTAAAAAAAAGATTGAAATTAAAGAAGATAACAGTAGGTTCTTGGATAACCATTGGGGATTCTTCTGTGGCAGAGATTATGGCGAAATCTGATTTTGATTGGCTTGTGGTAGATATGGAGCATAGTGCTATAGAATTAGATGCTGCACAAAAACTTATACGGATTATTGAGCTTGCTGGTTGCATACCATTGGTTAGGGTAGGAGAGAATAATCCAGCGCTTATAAAACGTGTTATGGATGCAGGTGCGCATGGCGTAGTGGTTCCGATGGTTAATAGCAAAGAAGAAGCCATAAGGGCTGTTAGAGCAGTTAAATACCCCCCCGGCGGTATAAGAGGCGTAGGGCTTGCGCGTGCACAAGGCTATGGTATGAGCTTCGAAAGCTATAAAAATTGGCTTAATCAGAATAGCATAGTAATTGTTCAGATAGAACATATAAATGCGGTTAAGAACCTTCAGCAGATATTAGACGTAGAGGGAGTGGATGGTTTTATAGTAGGGCCTTATGACCTCTCTGGTTCAATCGGAAAACCAGGAGAATTTAACGATCCCGAAGTAAAGGCTGCTTTAGAAAGAATAAAAATTGTGGCGGAGCAATTACATAAGCCTTCAGGAATCCACGTTATTCCTCCTGATTATAGAGAGGTAAATAAAAGGATAAAAGAAGGCTATAGTTTTATTGCATTTAGCCTTGATACATTATTTTTGGGGAAAAGCTGCAGAAATGGGCTTTCTAAAATCACAAGATAAAAGGAGAAAATGAATATGAAAATAGTCGGTTTTATACCTGCTCGTATGGGTTCAAGTCGTTTTCCAGGTAAGCCGCTAGCAGATATTTTAGGAAAAGCGATGATAGAACATGTTTATTATCGTAGTAAGCTATCAGATAAGCTAGACGACCTTTATATTGCAACGCCTGATAAAGAAATAGAGGACTATTGTCTTAGCAGGGATATAAAAGTTGTAATGACCAGCCCAGTGCATGAACGCGCTACCGATAGGACTGCCGAGGCAACGCAGAAAATAGAGAATAAAACGAATGAGAAAATAGACATTGTGATACTAATACAAGGCGATGAGCCTTTGTTATATCCTGAAATGATTAATCTTGCGTTGAAACCACTTATTAATGACAGTAATATTTTGACTTCTAATCTTATGTCGCCATTAAAATCAATTGAGGAACAGGAAGATCCCAATGAGGTAAAGGTAGTAGTAGATAAAGATAATTTTGCCCTTTATTTTTCAAGAGAGCCTATACCATCAAGGAAAAAAGGCGCTAAGAATTTTGTTACAATGAAGCAGGTATGTATTATGCCTTGGAGAAGAGATTTTTTATTTAAATACACCAGCCTTAAGCAGACGCCGCTTGAGATAATTGAATCGGTGGATACGCTTAGATGCATTGAGAATGGCTTTAAAGTAAAGATGGTTCCTTGCGATTTTAATACCTATAGTGTTGATACAATTAATGATTTGAATAAGGTAAGAGAAATGATGAAGAAAGATAGTTTATTTTTAAAATATAGTAATATAAGGTAACTATATGAGAAAGAAAATTAAAATATTACTCGTTTATCCAAACATCCCAATGATGTTAGTAACGCCTTTATCAATTGCTATTTTTACTTGGATTTTAAGGCAGGAAGGTTTTGAAGTAGATCTTTTCGATACTACTCAATATGGGGAGGGAAATTTAAGTAGCCCACAGAATCGCGTCAAGTACCTTCAGGCGCGCAATATATTTACTGAAAAAAATTTAATACTTTTAAAATCTAACAGTATGGAGAATGATTTTAAGTTAAAACTGGAAGCATTTAAACCAGATATTTTACTCTATTCATTTACCGAAGATGCCTTGGGGCGGGCTTTGCAGCTATTGCGAGTTTCAAATACTTTCAACATACCAACAGTTGTTGGCGGTGTATTAGCAACTGCTGATCCGGATTGGTTAATTTTATTTCCGGAAATTTCAATGATTGGAGTTGGAGAGGGGGAAGAAGTTGTTAGAGAGTTGGCTTTACGATTATCTCAAGGAAGAGATTTTAACGATATAGCTAATTTATGGATTAAATTAAGTAATGGATCTGTATTGCGTAATCCAATCAGGCCCTATGTTAATTTAACCGATTATTTCACAGATTTTTCTCTATTTGATGAAGTTCGTTTTGAGCGCCCAATGGGAGGTAAAATACACCGTGCTTTGCCGATCGAAACATATAGAGGATGCCCTAATAGCTGTACTTTTTGCAATTCACCGATGCATAACAGGATTGCCAAGGAGCATAATTGGGTGTATCTTCGGCGTAAATCAATAGAGTGGATGAGAAAGGAAATAAAACATCTTCTGGATGATTATAACGTAAATCTTTTATATTTTATAGACGATAGCTTTTTAGCTAGACCATTAAACGAAATCAAAGATTTTATAGAAATGTATAAAGAATTTCGTGTTCCTTTTTGGTTTAATACCCGTCCCGAGGATTGCGCTCTGGATATATTAAAAAAACTCAAAGAAGTAGGGCTTTTTAGAGTTTCTTTTGGCGTTGAGTCTGGAAATGCACATTTTCGTGAAAAATATTTAGGTAGGAGGGTTTCAAATGAAAAATTATTGCATTATTTCAATATTATTAGCGATAGTGGCATCGATTTCAGCATTAATTACATAATAGGCTTTCCTTTTGAAACGCGCGAAATGGTTTTTGATAGTATACGTCTCGCTAAGCAGATAAAGGGATACGATTCTATTACTGTAAGTATTTTTACCCCTTATAGGGGGACGATTTTACGGCAGGCAGCAATAGAAGCCGGATGGCTTGATCCTGACGCTTTAACAACACATACCACCGCTAGTTCAATATTTAAGATGCCTTTATTTACATCACGGCAAATAGATGGTCTTATACGGACATTTCCTTTATATGTTGAGTTTGAAGAATCTCTTTGGGCTGAAATAGGAAAGGCAGAGATGTTTGAGCCTGGAGGAGAAGAGATATTGGCTAAATATTCAGAATTATATAAAAAACGTAGGTGGGAGAAAAAGAGAGCATAGGATGAAAATATTAATCACTGTATCTAGTTTCGGAAAATATGACCAGACTCCTTTGAATATAATAAAAAAACGTGGTTATGAAATTAAGCTTAATCCTTATGGAAGAAAACTGACTAAGGAAGAAACGATATCACTTTATCAAGATGATGTATGTGGAGTTATCGCGGGCCTTGAGATAATAGATAAAGAAGTTATTAATAATGCTAGTAAGCTTAAGGTTATATCTCGTTGCGGGACAGGTATCGATAACATTGATATAAAAGAGGCTAAGCGCAAAAGGATCAAAATTTATAATACTCCAGATTCACCATCGGATGCAGTAGCAGAATTAACTACTTGTTTAATATTAGCTTTATTGCGTCAGGTGACATTAACAGATAGAGAAATACGGCGCCATGAATGGAATAAACGCATAGGATCGCTTCTTAAGGGGAAGAAAATAGGTATTATTGGCATGGGGAAAATAGGTCGAAAGGTTGCTAAGATAATCGAGGTATTCGATACGGATATTTTCTATTATGACCCCAATGTTAATATTCATAAATATAAAAAGGTAAGTTTGAATAAATTATTAGAAGCAGCAGATATTGTTAGTCTTCATGCAGCATATTTAAAGAAGAATAAGCATCTGATAGGCAAGAGGGAAATAGAGAAGATGAAAAAAGATTCTTTTTTAATTAATTGTTCCAGAGGTGAAATAGTAGATGAATGCGCTCTTTATTCAGCTCTTAAAAGAGGCGCATTAAAAGGAGCGGGTTTAGATGTATATGCAGATGAGCCTTATCATGGGCCATTTGCAGAGCTAGATAACGTTATTCTTACGCCCCATATAGGTTCTTATACTAAGGAAACGCGTATCCAGATGGAGATAGAATCTGCGAAAAACTTATTAAAAGGCATGGGTAATGGTTAAATATAAATTTTTATCTCATAAAATAGAAAAATATATGCCGTCTTATGGCAAAATAGATAGGGTGTGGACAAGGAGAACGAAGTCGATTCAAAAAGGGGATTCCTGCAATACTTTTGAGATAAGAATACCTAATCATATAGGGACGCATGTCGATGCCCCAGCTCATTTTTTTGAATCTGCTTTAAAAATATCAGATTTTTCTGCTAGGGAATGCATATTTAATGATCCCTATATTTTAAATTGCTCTTTAAAAAATAATGAACTTTTAGACATTCGACATCTAAAAAATATTCCCAAAAAAAAGATTGATATTTTACTTTTTAAGACTAATTTTCAGAAATTTAGAGGCCAAGATGTATATTTTTTAAATAATCCTGGTATTTCTTATGAAGTGCCATTATGGTTAAAGAAAAATTTTCCTTCGATTAAAGCCATAGGTATTGATTTTGTATCTATATCATGTTTTAAAAGAAGGAAAACTCTGCAGGGAGTTTATGCCCACAGGGCCTTCCTTAATCCAAAATCATCCCGTTCAATATTAATCATTGAAGATATGGACTTATCAGGTAAATTGCAGAATTTAAAACAAGTAATTATCTCACCATTTAGGTTTACAGAGATAGATAGCTCTTTTTGTACTATTATCGGTATTTTTAAATGATAAGAACTATTATTTTTGATTTTGATGGCGTTATTGCGGAATCAGTTGATATTAAAACAAGAGCTTTTATATATTTATTTAAAGATTATCATAAAAGCATTCAAGATAAAGTAAAAAAATTACACCTTAATAATGGAGGAATGTCTAGGTACAAAAAGTTTAAAATTATATATGAAAAATTTTTGAATAAGCGGCTCGATAAAATTACTTCTAATCGACTAGGGAAAGATTTTTCGCGTTTTTGCTATCAGGGAGTTATTAAAGCGCCGCTTGTTAAGGGCGCAAAGCAATTTCTTAAAAAATCATATAAGAAATATAATTTGTATATTGTATCTGGTACGCCGGAATCAGAGATAAAAAGAATCATTAAAGAAAAAGGCCTTAGCCGCTATTTTCGGAGTGTTTATGGTTCGCCGAAATATAAGGGAGAACTTTGTAAGGCGATAATAAGAAAAGATAAGATTTTACCTCGAGAGGCTGTTTTTATCGGCGATTCAGTTAATGATTTAAAGGGTGCAATGGAAGCTGGATTATATTTTGTTGCTAGGGTGATAAATAGAAATAACCCTCTTTTAAGATTGAGGCCAAAATATAAGTTGAAGGATTTATGTAATCTTAAAAGAGTTATAATAAAATTAAATAGGGAGTAACATATTATGAAAGCGACTGTTTTTGGAGGGGCGGGTTTTTTAGGTAGGCATATTGTTAATAAACTATCAAAAATGGGTTATTTTATAAAAGTTTTGGATACTAATACCTCAAATAGAATTAATGCAAAAAATATTGAATACATAAAAGGAAGCATCTTAGATGATAAGGCAATAAAAAAAGCATTAGAGGGTAGTAATGTAGTTTTCCATTTAGCGGCTTTAGCTGATATCGATAGGTCATCAAAGGAGCCGATAAATACTATAGATATCAATATCGGCGGGCTTGTAAGGTGTCTTGATGCGGCAAGTAAATTAGGGGTAAAAAGGTTTATTTATGCTAGCTCTGTTTATGTCACAGGGACTATGGGTTCATTTTATAGAGTATCTAAGCTTGCCGGAGAAGAGTTGTGTAAGGTTTATCATGAAGAATATGGTTTACCGTATAGCATAGTAAGATACGGTTCTTTGTATGGGGAAGATGCTAATGAATGGAATTTTATCAGTAGGATATGCAAACAACTTATAGAGAATAAAAAGTATGTGTATTATGGCAATGGTAAAGAGATCAGAGAGTTTATTCATATTGTCGATGCGGCAGAAGGAAGTATTAAAGTGAGCAGGGATGAAAAATTTGAGAATAAGACAGTACTTATAACGGGTCATCAAAAGATGAACATGGAAGAGTTTTTTGAGCTTGTAAAGGAAATTATGAATGGCGAAATTGAAATAAGATATTCGATGGATATTGAGTATCGAGAAAGGCATTATAATGTTACACCATACAGATTTCAACCAGAAGTGCCTCTTAGGATAAATATGGATCAATACATAGATATAAATGAAGGTATAATTGCGTGCTTGGCAAAAGCAAAAGAGAATTTAGAGAGTAGATATGAAAAAAAAACAGTATAAAATAATTTTTTTAGCCCATTCCAATAATGACATAGACCATTTTTTGCCAATAATAAACGGTTTAAATAAGCAAACTATATTTAACCCTGAAATACTTTTTTTGAGATTCGAAGAAGAGGCTGTAAGCAATAGACTGCATAAAGAATTAATTAAAAATCTTTCAGTTGGTAAGCGGTCTGCTTCCGATTTCTTAGAATGGCCTTTTATTTCCAGGATCCTATTCTTTATTATGAAGTATTGTTATATACGGACGAAAGGCAGAACTCTAAAAGATTTTATTAGAGGAAAAGATATAGTAAGAATTTTTTATAAGGGAGTGTATATATTACTCGATAGACTATTAAAGAGATATTGCGAACAATTATTTACCGTAGCGGCTATTAATAAAATAATGCAGAAGATTGCGCCAGATCTTGTATTAATCGATCCACAGCTTATTCAATTAGTACCTCCATTTTCAGATTTAAGATCTTATTTATCATCACAGATAGTTCAGGCTTGTAAATATAAGAGGATACCGGTTTTTATGGTATCCCATGGGGTAGAAATAATGTATGTAACACATAAAGACCACAAAATTGATGAAGCCCTAGTTTATAAACCGGATGTTTTTGGCTTGTGTAATGATAAAGATGATTTAGGTGTTAACGGGATTATCAGTAATAATGTTAGAAAAGTAATTTTGGGAGATTTAAGGTATGATAGGCGCTGGGTTGAAATACTAGAGTCTACAGCAAAAAAGATTTATAACATAAATAAACCTATTGAGAAAATTATCATCCTTTACTTAGTAGGAAATCTTAGATTCTTGAATGATAAAAAATATGAAAAAGATATTCATAAAGACATAATATCCATACTTGATAATTATAGAAATGTAGAATTATGGATAAAAATGCATCCTCGCGTTATAGAAGATATTGATGTGGGCGTAGCGATTAATAAGGACATATCATCAAGGATAAAGATATTTAGGAATGAGATTGATACCAATGCATTGATACCGCATGCCGATATTTTTATATCTACTTTTTCGGGTGTTCTTTTTCAGGGTATAATGAAAAAGAAGCCGGTTATTTTCTATCAAAGATGGAGAGAACGCATGGATCATCCTATAAAAACTATTTTTGATGACAGTTACTATGTCATAAAGGCGATGAATAACGAACAGTTAAAAGAAAGTATAGCAGCTATTTTAAATTTAAAGCATATTGATGATGAAGAAGCCGATAGATTTTATAGACAGGCTGTTTGCGGCGGTATAGCAAGAGACGGCAATATTATAAATAATTATGTAGATGAAATAAGAAATATAGTTTTAGAAAGGGCAAATGGTTAAGGAAGATATCGCAGAAATAACAAAAGAAGCATGGGTTAATAATTGGAAGGAGCACAGTGTTAAAGAAGTTCTACAAATATTCGAATATACTCGTGTTCAAAGATTGCTTAGTATAATGAAGCTAACTCTTCCTAAAGACGGCAGTATAATCGAAGGAGGATGCGGCCTTGGGCCGTGGGTGATAAAATTAAGAGAACTAGGTTATGATATGGTAGGGATTGATTATGATGCCATATCAATTAATAAATTAGGAGTTTATGATAAAAAAATTCCTTTAGCTGTCTCAGATATCGAAAATATCCCATTTAAAAACAGTCATTTTGTTGCGTATATATCCTTAGGGGTATTAGAGCATTTTCATGAAGGACCGGAAAAGGCGATTAGCGAGGCCCAACGTATTTTAAAACCAGGAGGGCTATTTTTTGTAGTGGTGCCTAATATGAGCATTCTTCTTAGATTAAAACTGCCTATACAAAAAGTTAAGCAGATTAAAATTTTGAGAAAAATATTCAGAAAAAAACAAAAAATATTTTATTATGAGCGTTATTTTAAAATAAATGAAATCAAGCACCTATTAGAAAAATCTAACTTTGATGTTATGCGTATTTTTCCATTCGATCATATTTTTAGTTTTGTTTCTTTTTCGAGTGTATTTAGAAAAAAAGGGACCTATGATGGCGAAAATAACCTTGCGATTAAGTTTGCCGATTTTTTTAGCAAGATTTTGCCTTGGCAGACAGCCGGATCAATTATATTAATCGCAAAAAAAACATAAAAGGGGATAAAAATGAAACTTATAATTCAAATACCTTGTTATAACGAAGAAAAAACACTTCCTTTGGTTATTAACGCATTACCTAAGCAAATTAATGGCATAGACAAAATTGAAGTTTTAATTATTAATGATGGCAGCACAGATAATACGATAAATATTGCAGGGAACCTTGGTGTTGCTCATGTATTAGATTTACCTCATAGGGGCTTAGCTGAGGCATTTAGGAGGGGATTAGAAAAATGCCTTATTCTTGGCGCAGACATTATAGTTAATACAGATGGGGATAATCAATATAAAGGAGAAGATATTCCGCGTTTAATAGAACCTATTTTAAAAAGGAAAGCAGATATGGTGATAGGATGTAGGAATATTTTAGCAATCAAACATTTTTCTTATCTTAAAAAATTACTACAAAAAATTGGCAGTTATTTTGTAAGAAAGTTTTCTGCAACTAAGATTCCTGATGTAACTAGCGGTTTTAGGGCATATTCACGAAATGCCGCCTTAAGGCTGAATATATTTTCTAGCTATACCTATACATTAGAAACAATAATTCAAGCCGGGAAGAAACAAATTCCCATGTCTTTTATAAAAATAGATACTAATGGAAAACTGAGGGAATCAAGATTAATAAAAAATATATTTTTTTATATATTAAGGTCAATAGCTACAATTTTGCGTATTTATCTCATGTACGAACCTATGCGCTTTTTTATAAAAATAGGTTCAATTTTTATATTAGGCTTCGCTTTAATAGGTGCCCGGTATTTATATTTTTTCTTTTTTGGGCTTAAGCGCAGTGGCCATTTGCAATCTCTTATTTTGGCTGCAGTGTTTGTAATCATAGGTGTTCAACTTGTTTTTATTGGATTTTTAGCAGATATCATCGCAGCAAATAGAAAATTATTAGAAGAAATTCTTTATAGACAAAGAAAAGAACAGTTTAAAAATTAGTGGAAAGAAAAAGAATATTATTAATAAGCAGAAAATATCCGCCTATGATTGGCGGTATGGAAACTTACACAAAAAATTTATTAAGCAATCTATGTTTATCATACGATGTAGATACAATACTACTTAATAAGAAACAATTTCATCTTATTTGGTTTTTGCCGTATGTTTTTATAAAGAGTTTTTTCTTAAGTTTACGGCATAAATACAGTGTTCTGTATATTTGTGATGCCTTATTGTCGCCTTTAGGCTTAATTATAAAATCAATATTTAATATAAAAACGATTGCGACTGTTCATGGTTTAGATGTTACTTATCCAAATTTTTTATATCAAAAAATAGTGCCCTTTTCTTTGTCAAAACTAGATTATTTGGTATGTGTGAGCAATAATACAGTTAGCGAATGTATTAAAAGAGGTATTTGTGCATCAAAGTGTATATTTATTCCAAACGGTGTTAATATTAATGAGTATTATTTAGAGCAATCTAAAAATGATGTTCTTGAGCAGCTTAAAGGAAAAATGAAACATGATTTTAATAATAAAAAGATATTGCTTACTACGGGGCGTTTGATAAAAAGAAAAGGCATGGATTGGTTTTTGAAAAATATATTTATGCAATTAGGGCCTGATTTTATCTATTTTGTAAGCGGCGAAGGACCACTAAAGAGGGACTTAAGGCGTATTATCGATAAACAATCTCTAAAAAATAAAGTTTTTTTATTAGGTAAGGTTGATAGAAATACACTAAAGCTTCTTTATAACTCTGCGGATGCCTTTATTATGCCCAATCAAATTATAAAGAGTGACCCTGAAGGTTTTGGTATTGTTGCATTAGAAGCAGCCAGTTGTGGCGTACCAGTAATTGCTAATGCCGTAGACGGCATAAAAGAGGCAGTCTTAGATGGCAAAACAGGATGGTTAATAAAGTATAATAATAAAGATGCCTTTATCGAAAAAATTATAAATCCAGGCCTTAGAGCTAATAGTGTAAGAGAAGCAATCCATTCATTTAGCTGGGTAAATTTAATAAAGAGCTATCAGAAAATTATAGAGAATAATTATGACGATTTATAAGACTGCTAGCGAATCATCTCAACAAAGGTATTATTTTGATGCTTTTTATAAAAAAGAAAGAAAAAAAGTTTATTTTTACGAGCTAAATGATTTTAAAAACAGAATCGGAGAGACAGTAGAAAAAATAGTACTTTCTATAGGTAATGGCAATAAAAGTCCTATTTTTGAAAATCAAATAATTTCTGATATTTCTTTTGAGGGGATAAAGAAGGTAGATTCAAGGAGAAAAGTTGTTTTAGATTGCCATAGCCTTCCTTTTAAAAAAGATAGTATAGATATTATATTTGGGTGGCAAGTTGTACATCATTTAAGCTTGGATAAATTTTTATCACAAGTTAAATTTACGCTCAAGAGTGGAGGAAAATGTGTTTTTGTCGATAATGGTTATTCGCCGCATTGGAGAATAATAAGAAATTTATTTCCTAAGAAAAAAAATGAACCGGCCGAAGATATGAGCGAGGATCTTATTTATCAAAAAATAGAAGAATACGGGTTTAAAAAATTCGATGCAAAAAGATATAATTTTTTTGCCTATTTATTCAGCAAAACATTTAGGGAGCTTGGTATTAATTTATCTATTAATATTTTAGGAGAAATAGATCAGTTTTTCTCTAGATGGGAATGGTTTAGAAGAAACTTAAGGAATATGGTTTGGAGTTTTGAGAAATAATTATGAATTACAAAAAGATACTTTTGTTAAGGCCAAATTATAGAGAATCGCATTATGAATACACCGGTTTGCCTGCCGGCATAGGTTATATCTCAGAAGCATTGGATAAAGCAGGTATACCGCAGGAAGTCGTTGATATGTCATTGGGGTATAATTACACCTATCTTAAAAGGCGTATTGAAAAATTTAATCCGGATATGCTTGGCGTATCATTAATGAGCTTCAGGTATAAGGACCATTATGTTTTGATTAATAAGATCAAAGATGATTTTAAAAATTTAAAGATTATTGCTGGTGGGCCGCATATCTCAACTTTTAGAGAAAAATCTTTAATTGAATGTAATGCAATAGATTACGGGGTTACTTTGGAAGGCGAAGATGCAATGCTGGAACTTTGCATGAGGCAGGATAACCCTTTTAACATAAAAGGCCTCTTCTTTAAGAATCGCGACGGGATTGTTTATACTGGTGACAGGCAATTTAAGCAAAATCCGGATGTTTTTGGATTCCCGAAATATAAATTCTTTGAAAAAGATAAATATCCTAAATTTATTTCACTTTTAACTAGTCGCGGTTGTCCGTATAATTGTATATTTTGCCCTGTTCAGTTAACAATCGGTAAAAAATTACGCGTGAGGACTCCCGAGTCCGTATTAGATGAAATAAGTTATTGGTACGAACAAGGAATAAGAGTTTTTAATGTGGTTGATGATAATTTTACTTTTTACAAACAAAGAGTTATAGATATTTGCGATGGCATCAAGAAAAGGAAGTTTAAAAATATAACTCTAAGTTGCAGAAATGGTATACGGGCCGATACCGTTGATAGAGAAACATTAAGATTTATGAAGGAAGTCGGATTTAACTATCTTGCCTTTGGTGTTGAAAGTGGTAGCGAAAAGATATTAAAGGTGTTAAAAAAAGGAGAAAATCTGTCTAAAATAAAAACAGCGATAAAAGATGCCTGTGAGCTTGGCTTTATGGTTACTTTATTTTTTATCATCGGCATGCCATACGAGACAGAGGAAGATGTTAGCGAATCATTAAAAATTGCAATGGAATTTCCTGTTTTTGATGTCCGTTTTTATAATCCGATACCTTTTCCAGGAACGGAGTTATATGATTGGATAGCGAAGAACAATTATTTTAACAAATCCAACAGAGATTATTTAAATAATCTTTCTCATTGGGTAAATAAGCCAATATTTGAAACACCAGAGCTACCTTTTGAAGCAAGAAAGGTTCTCTATGAGCGGCTCAATAAGATTATAAAAAAACATACTTTTAAAACAAAGATTTTATTCTTAAAAGATACAGAAAGGTTATTTACTAACCTTGGAATACCGCTTTTTTTAAGCAAATACCTGGCTAGAATTTATTATACGCAGTTTTTTCAAATGTCTTTTATACAATCAGGATTAGCCGCAAAATTTAAAAAGTTTATTAAAAAATAGCTTAAGAATATGAATATTTTTACAGTCACAATGACACCGATAAATCCACCTTATGATGATGGAGCAAAAAATATCGTTTTGGGTATTGCAAATCATATAAAAAACCATAATTTTTATTTTATTTCTGCTTTTACAAGGAGATTTAAGGCAGGCAGTAATATTTCTTTTATTTTTTCGCCTTTTCAGGGCGTTGGTATGCATAGCATGGCTTTTTTTCAGAAAATTTATATAACATTAATTATACTTTTAAGGATACAAAAAATAGATATTTTACAATTTTTTTTTACGCCGCAGATGTATTTTTCAAAAATTTTTGGCAATTTAGTTAAGAGATACAATAAGAAATCAATCCAAATAGTTTCTTCTGTGCATACGCTTTTTAAAAAAAACTCAGCTGAGATTATACCAGCACTTTTTTTTGCGGATTATACAATAACCCATTCCGATTATACGAAAAATTTACTTACCGTATTAGGAGTAAAAAATGTACTCAAGGTCTATCCGGGAATAGAATTTAGCCGTTTTAGAGCTAACCCCTTAGGAAGAAAAAGTAATGATTTAACCGTTCTTTATGCGGGTACTTACAAGATCCTTAAAGAATCATATTCTTTCGAAGAATTTTATGAAATTTCCAGGATTGTGTGTGGAAATATAGAAAATTTAAAATTTATAATGGCCTGTCGAATAAGGTCAAAAGAAGATCGTTTATACGAAAAGACATTTAAGAAGCTTGTAGAGAAAAATAATCTTTTACAGCATTTTATTTTTCTTAATACCGTAGAAGATATGCCTTCTTTAATAAATAATTGTTCTGTCGGAATCATGCCGTCAAGGAATCAAATGTCCGGTGTCTTAGAGATTCCTCTTGTGTTGCTTGAGTTGGCGGCAATGGAAAAGCCCGTTATATATAGCGCGATTGAGCCATTTAATGAATTAGCAGATAAAGGTTTGGGAGTTTGTTTAAATGATATGTCTGCACAGAAATACGCAGAAACTATATTAGATATACTTAAAGATAGAAATTTATACGATAATATTTCTAGGGATTCGAAAGATGCCGTTATGAAACATTTTGATATAGAAAAAACTGCTATTGAATATCAAAAAATCTATGCGGATTTAGAGAAAAATAATTATGAATAATATACGTTTAATTATAAATGATGATTATCCCCTAGATAGTAATACATTAGATATTTTAAAGAGCATGAGCCAAGTAGAGGGCATAGTAAAGCCTATAGTTGCGCTTCCCGATGTGCATTTTAAATTTTCTTATTATACTCCTACAGGGGTAGTAGTTTTAAGTAAAAATACGATTATTCCTAAGTTTGTTAACGCAAATTGCGGCATGTCATTTATAATAACGCCATTTTTTGAAAATGATATTAGCGAAGTTATTCTTGATAAATTATTCGATTACCTTAGAACTAATATAGCCATTACGACAAGAATTTCTCCACTTATTTCCGTAAATGACCTTTCTGATATAGTAAAAAATGGCGCGGAATGGGTATTTGATAAGCATAGCTTAAATCGGCAGGATCTGCTAAACTTTGAAAATAATGGTTCGGCATTAAAAAACGACAAAAGGCCTATGGCTAAGATTATGTCATTTATACCAGAATATTGTAAGAAAATCGGTTTATATAGTTTAGGGGTTTTGGGTTATGGTAACCATTTCATAGAACTACAAAAAATAGATAAGGTAACAAATAAGCCATTGGCAGATAAGTTTGGTATTTCTCCCGGACAGCTCTGTTTTATGATTCATAGTGATTCTCGGGCTTTCGGACAGTCTATTTATGACTTTTATTCGAAGAAAGCGAAAAAACTATTAGGCCTACAGCAAGTTTATAAAAAAATACACTATGCTATTGCATCTTCTGAAAACAGCCCGGAATTTATAAGGAATACGTTAAATTTAACAAACCAGGCTTTAAACAGGTTAAAATCGACTCTTTATTGGAAATTAGATAGAATAAATAAAAAATCTTCTAAATTTGATGCCATAGGCATAGAGACAGAAGAGGCAGATGCTTATATAACAAGCACTGCCTGTGCTATTAATTTTGGTTATGCCAACAGGACTTATTTAGCATCTATTATTCGCGATGGATTTAGAAAAGTGTTTAATAAAAATGCTGTCGATTTAACTATTCTTTATGATGGCAACCATGATAGCTTGCAGAAAGAAACTATAGATGGAAATGAGTTTATTGTACATAGGAATGGGGCAAGCAGGGCATTGTCTCCGCAGTATTTTCCAAATCATCCGGTGTTTTCTTATACGGGACAACCGGTATTATTGCCAAGCGCTTTAGGAAGAATGTCTTTTTTATGCGCCGCTACGAAAGGATGTCCGGAATCATACTATTCGGCCTGTCACGGAACAGGAAGATTGATTGACAGGGGGCAGGCGAGACAGATTTTTAAAACACAAGATGTTTTTAATGAAGTAAAAAAACAAAATATGAAAATTTACGATTATGGCAAAGGTTATATTTCCGAAGAATCTCCAGCTGCATTCAAAGATGCAGAGAAAATTTTAGAAACCGTTATTAACTACAATATAGCCGATCCGGTTGCAAGACTTAAACCATTAGCAGCGCTTAAAGGGTGGAGATAGAATGATTATAGCTTTTTGTGGAATCGATGGTTCCGGTAAAAGCACTTATGTTGGTTATACTATGGATTATTTAAATGCCAAAGGTTTAAAAACTAAATCTATACATATTATCAGAGATTCATTTTATCATTTTGTCCTTCATAACTATATTGGCAGGATTTCTTCTGTATCCCAAAAACGATTAGAGGATAATTTAAGAAACCCAAAAAATAAGATTTATCCCTTTATTGTAAAATTTTTAAAAAAAATATTATTATTTATGAATCTCATATATTTTAATTTAAAGCACCTATCCTATAAAGGCAATTTAAACAATAATATAGTTTGCGACAGGTATTTTTACGACGATTTAGTACAGATGAAATACTTAAAATTAGCTAAGGACAAATTCTTTTATTTTTATGAAAAACTTATTATAAAGCCCGACATTATTTTTTTTGTAAAGGCAGATCCGCAAACTGCTTATTCAAGAAAATACGAATATAATTTAGATTATTTTTTAAATAAAAATCGGTTATATTCCAATTTATTTAGCCATATTTTACACCTGGAATTAAGCCACCCGGACATAGAAAATAATAAGCAGTATATTTATAGACAAATTGACGAAGTTATTCAAAGATAATGAACAGGAAACGATTGCTTCAGGTATTATTTATTACTATTATAACAGTGATGTTTATTATTTATTTCAGGAGAAATTATTCACATTTGAAAGATGTGATAAAGATAAAGCCGCATTTTTTAATTTGGTTGGTTCTATTAAATATTACAAACAAGATTTTGGGAGGTTTTAAAATAAGAACAGCCCTGGAGATATTTAAAATAAGGCTTTCTTTTATGCAGTGGTTTGGAGCTTCAGTTATTAATAATTTTTATAACTATCTTGCGCCTAAATCCGGTAGTGCGCTTTTAGCGGTTTATTTCAAAAATAATCATAAACTTGAGTACAACAAATATTTAAGCACCCTTGTAGTTATGGCTATGATTACTATATTAACTTTGGGTATAATAGGCTTTGTCACAAGTCTATATGCTTATAAAAACTATATTATAACAAGTTCTTTATTTATCTTAATTTTTATAGCCATGATTACTCTGCCGCTTATTTTATTGATTATGCCGCGGATTTACTTTAATAAAAAGGGATTTTTTGAAAAAATAAATAGGTTTCTAGTAGGTTGGCATACCCTACGCAAAAATAAAAAGATGATAGCATTGCTCTTTTTATCAGATGTAGGTATTTTAATGTCATTAGCCTTTCGTTACTATATTATGTTTAAAATGTTTTCATTAAATACCAACCTAATTAGCTGTATTCTTATAGCGCCATTTAACATCTTAATGCATTTTGCAACAATAGTACCTGGTGGCTATGGGATTAAAGAAGCAATTGTAGGCTTTGTATCCAAATTAACTAATATTGGTTTTGACGGAGGAGTTATATCAACATTAAGCGATAGGATAATAAATATGACAGTATCATTTATATTGGGGCCGCTATTTAGCTTTATTTTATTTAAGCGCATTTTTATACCTAAAAAGGAGATAGTAAAAAATGAATAAATATAAATCTTGCGCTTTGTTGATTTTGTTATTTTTTATGTCTTTTTATTCTTTATTTGGTATTGGGCATTTTGGCGGAGATGGTTACCAGGATTATTTAACTGCTGAAAGTATTGTTTTAGATCATAATTTATCGCTAAACGATAGGCCAGAGGATATAGATGAATTACAATACATTAAAAGTTTTGGTATCAAGGGTACAGATAATAAAGTTTATAGTTCGCGCACGGGCTTAGGAGTGCCTATTATACTTGTTATATTTTATTTTTTTGGGCATGTTGCTTCTTTTTTATTTAAAGATTTACCGCATGATTTCATAACTATGTTTTTCGTTTCATTCGCTAATCCAGTTATCTGCGCATTATGTTGTTTTTTTGTGTTTGTCATCGCTAAGAAACTTAAATTTTCTTTACAAATATCGGCTATATTAGCGTTCATTTATGGCCTTTCTACTATGTTGCCTGTTTATGCAAGAACAGCATTTAACGAACCTGCTATAGGGCTATTTTTGCTTATTTCAATATATTTTATATTAGACTATAAAAGCTCTTTAAATGTTCGTTGCTTAATTTTATCGGGATTGGCAATGGCATATTCATTTTTTATAAAACCGAGTAGTTTAATTTTTTTAGTTGCTTTATTGCCATATATTATGTGGATTAGTTTTGATTTAAAAATTAATAGTTTAAATAAAATAAAGCATTTTTTCTTTTATGTCGTTTCTCTATTAGTGCCGGTAATCTTAATCTGTATTTACAACCAGATTATCTATGGAGATTACCTAAAATTTGGCGGACAAGAAGCTTTTAAATTAGGAAAGCGCATTATGGGGTCAACACATCTATTAAAAGGATTTTATTATTATATGTTTAGTACGGGGAAAAGTTTTATTCTATTTAATATACCAATTGTTTTAGCATTTATCGGCGCATATAAAGCTTGGCAAGAAAGAAAAAAAGAAACGGTTTTATTCTTGTTAATATTTTTTGTTAATCTTTTATTCTTTGTTAAGTTTTTTAGGCGGGGATCACTTTTTAGTTGGGGGCCACGTTATTTGCTGCCATCTTTGCCATTCTTAATATTTTTTATTGGGGATTATTGTCAAAATTATAGAAAGCTTATTTCAAAAGTAGCCCTATTTGTTTTATCTGTTATTGGTTTTTTGATTATGCTACCATGCTTATTTATAAATCAATCAAAATTTTATTTTTTTATCATTGAAAAGTTAAGGCTGGATGAATATATGATTAATTTTATCCCTGATTTGTCGCCGATACTTGGGGCATGGAATATGTTAATATCGAGAATTTATTTAAATTTAAAAGGGATAGACATTCCCTTTATTTATAACCCGGATTATCGCCTTGTTAACCCTATATCAGCTAGCATGCTTGATTACAATAATTTTGATTTTTGGTTTTTGAAGATAATCAAATATAAAACGGATTATAACTTTATTATTTCTTTATTAGTTTTATCTTTAGTTAGTTTAATATTATTATCAAGTAGTATTATTATAAAAATTTTGATAAATAAAAATAATTCTCTAGATAATTATTAAATGCAATGGATATACATATAATTATATTAAATTATAACGGAATGGCTCTTTTAAAAAAACATCTACCATCTGTAATCATGGCTCATAATCGTTGTTCATATAAAAGCCGCATAACTATTTTAGATAATGGGAGTACAGATGGGAGTTTGTTATATGTAAGAGAAAATTTTCCCGAAGTGAACATAAGTATTTCTCCAAAAAATTTAGTTTTAATTTCATACAACGCATTTATTCAACAAATAAAAGAAAAAGTTATATTATTGTTAAATAATGATGTTAGGTTGTCGGAAGATTGTATTGATTTAATGATGCCACATTTTTTAGATAGTTCTGTTTTTTTTGTTTCTCCGCTTGTTTTGAATAAAGATGGAAATGACTTAAACGGAGGCTGTATGGATTTTTCATTTAAATATGGATTATTTCAGAATAAATTCAAGCAGCCGACAGTTAATAAATATTCCTTATTTATTGGGAGTAGCGTTGCTTTTGATAGGGATAAATTTCTGGCTTTAAGTGGATACGATTCTATTTATTTACCTGGCACTTACGAAGATGTAGATATATGCTATAGGGCTTGGCAAAGGGGATGGTTTGGCATCTGTGAAAAAAAAGCAATCGCTTATCATGACGATTCGGCTTCGTTTAATAAGGAATACGGCAATAAAAAACGCCAAATAATATCAGCTAGGAATGCTTATATATTTGTTTGGAAAAACATACACAGCCCCACGATACTCTGTACAAATATTATTTGTTATCCATTAGTAATAATATTTAATATGATGCGTTTACGGTTTGATTTGGTTTTAGGTTACCTACAGGCCATTTTTTTATTACCTGCTATTTTTAAAAGAAGGATATTTTGTAATAGGCAGATTAAAAGGACGGATTCAGAGATTAAACAACTTTTTAATAGCACATCAGGAGATAAAAATGTATATACTTGGAATTAATTGCGGACACGATGCAACAGCAGCCCTTATAAAAAATGAAAAAATTATAGCTGTTGTTCAGGAAGAAAGAAAAACGCGCATCAAACATCAAAATGGATTTCCCTTCTTAGCCATAAAAGAAGTATTATATATCGGTGGAATCGAAGCTAAGGATATAGATTATATTGCTTGGGCAGGAAATGATAGGCGGCTTCAATCAATAAAAGAGTTGTTTTGGGCAATAGGAGGAGATAAGTTTTATTCATATGGAGGAATAACTAAAAGGATTAAAACGGCTATAGCCGAAAATACAAAAGGAATATGGAATTTCAACGGCAATCTTAAGAAATTAAAATTAAACAAAAAGAAATCTTTCTTTTTTGAACATCATCTTTGTCATGCGTCATCGGCATACCGTAATTCGGGTTTTCAGAAAGCCCTAATTTTGACAATCGATGGCGTAGGAGATAATATTTCCGCTACAGTAAATATTGGAGATAAAGGTCTGATTAAAAGAATAGCAAAGACTAGCCCGAAACACAGTATCGGGTTGCTTTATCAAGCAGTAACCGAGGCATTAGGGTTTGTTCCTGTCGAAGGCGAATATAAAACTATGGGCCTTGCAGCTTATGGCGATAAAATTAAACTCTACAACTATTTTAATAATATAATAAGCTATGAGAATTTAAGGTTTAAATCAAAATTTATATGGGAATCTAATTGGCAATTTCCTGCTCCTAGCATACGCCAACATATTTTATTCAAGAATTTACTCAAACAGTACAAAAAAGAAGATATAGCAGCGAGTTGTCAGGCTGTTTGCGAAGATGTAATTTATAGATTTGTGAATGATGTTGTTAAGAAAACAGATATTCATAATATATGTGTTGCCGGCGGAGTTTTTCTTAATGTTAAAGCAAACAAAATAATTAGGGAAAAAGTCCCTCTAGATTCTTTATATATTCATCCGGATGCTGGCGATGGAGGTTTAGCTTTAGGGGCGGCTTTAGAATTATATTTTAACTTAACGGGCTCTATGCCTAGAGACAAATTAGATAACACTTATTTTGGCAGGAGTTATGCTAATGAAGAAATAAAGAAAGAATTAGATAGAAATAATCTAAAGGTATATTATTTTGAAGATATTGAAAAAAAAGCAGCAGAATTATTAAAATCAGGAAAAGTCATAGGCTGGTTTCAGGGGAGAATGGAAATGGGCCCACGCGCCTTAGGTAATAGGTCTGTTTTAGCAGATCCTCGTAATCCATCGGTGAAAGAAAAAATCAACAAACATCTTAAAAAACGCGATTGGTTTGTGCCATTTGCACCCTCAATTTTAGAGGAAGATAGCAATCTTTATATTAAGGAATTTAATGGGTATGCTCCTTTTATGATTATGGCGTTTGATGCTGACGTTACTAAAAAAGAGTTAATACCAGCAGTTGTGCATGTTGATAATACGTTAAGGCCGCAGATCGTAAGAAAAGAATTCAATCTTTCGTACTGGAAGTTGATAAAGTCGTTTAAAGAGCTTACTGGCATTGGCGTTGTATTGAATACCTCATTTAATAGGCATGGTTTACCGATGGTAGAATCTCCCAAGGATGCAGTGGAGCACTTATTGGACCGTAATATTGATACCCTAGTTATTGGGAATTATATCGTTGACAGGCCTTAAAAATAAAGCATGTATTAATGAAAAGAAAAAGTATTTTAAAAAGATTTGGTTCACAAGAATTAGCAGTATGTGAGCAAGTTGCAGAAAAGCCATTTATAGAGCTGCAAGGCAATAATATTATGCCTCTACCAAAAGACTTTTTTTGTCTTAGAATTGATGCAGATGAGCATAATGAAGAATTATTCGATGAATTTTTGAGTGTCTTTGATAACTTTAAAGATGCCATAACAATTTTTTTTAATGCACATAATTTTTCTTCTCTAAAAGATAAAATTATTAAATGCGCTAATTCAGGATTAGATGTTCAATCTCATGGGTATTACCACTATACTTATAATGACTACAGAAGCAATCGATATAATATAAATAAAGCAAAGCGGTTTTTCGAAGAGTTAGGAATTACGACTATTGGATTTGCTGCTCCTATGGGGAAATGGAATGAGAGTTTAATGTATGCCTTGGAAGATGAGGGCTATGAATATTCCTCGGACTTTAGTTATGATTATTTAGGCTTTCCGACTTATCCTAATTTAGGAAATAGAGTATCTAGTATCCTTGAAATTCCAATTTTTCCTGTTGCGCCAGAGTTATTTTTTCAAAATAATAATTTTAACTCAAGGAGAATCTTAGAATTTTATGAAAATGCTATTAAAGAAATAAGTTCTTGTGGGCTACCGGTAATAATTTATGCTCATACAAGTAATTATAATGAAATACCTAAACTTTTAAACAGCATATTAGAATTTGCTATTCTAAAAAATAAACTAACTCCTATTAATCTAACAAATTTTTATAATTTATGGAAAAAAATTCATCCGCAGAAAATACAGATGACCAGTAGGGCGGATAAAATAAAAATACCAAATTCAGATCTTTTAGGAGAAACGATAAACTTAGAGATAAATAGTTTTTTAAAAAACTATTTTAAAAACTTGATTGATTTTGAACGGATTACTCCCTTAGATGAAATTCAATACGGATGGTTTAAAAAAACGATAAACAAAGTATTAAGAAATTTTTTATAATATTATAAACGGAGGAGTTATGCCTAATTTTTATAATAAAAAAAGAGTTTTAATAACCGGTGCTGATGGTTTTATGGGCTCTCATCTTGTAGAGCGGTTACTTGCTGAAGGCGCAAAAGTATCGGTTTATGTGAGGGGAAATTCTGTCTCTGGGACAACCCAATATAACCTTAAGAATATAAAGCACTTAGAGAGGTATTTGTCTGAAATAATCACTGGTAATATTGCTACTTTAGATGCAAAAGATCTTGTAATTAAAAATAAGCCAGAAGTTATATTTCATCTTGCGGCTGATGCGTATGTGCCAAACTCATTTGACCATCCGATTGAGGTAATGGAAACAAATGTTATTGGTACATTGAATATGTTATGCGCTGTTAAAGAAGACAAGAAAATTAAACGCATTGTTTGTACTTCATCTAGTGAAATTTATGGCATGACTTTAGGTGGTTCGATTAATGAAGAACATCCACTTTATCCATCAAGCCCCTATGCAGCAAGTAAGGTTGCTGCAGATAGATATGCCTACGCATATTGGAATACCTATAAGCTACCTATTGCGATTATCCGGCCATTTAATACATATGGCCCACGCCACACCTACGATGTAATACCAAAATTTATTGATTTAGCGCTAAAGAATAGAGCCATAACTGTGCATGGGAGCGGTAGTCAGTCTCGTGATTTTACATATGTCGATGATATGATAGATGCCTTTTTGATTATGGGCAGCCACGATAAAGCAATTGGCAAGGCAGTAAATTTTGGCACAGGACGCGCGGTAACTATAAATTATATTGCAAAAAAAATAAAGGACATAGCTAAATCAAACTCAAGAATAGTTCATACAGAACAAAGGCTTGCAGAGGTGCCTAAGCTTTTGTGTAATTATTCATTGGCTAATAAATTATTTGGATGGAAGCCAAAAATTTTTATTGATGAAGGGTTAAGGAGAAATGTCGAATGGGCAAAACAAAGCCAATAGAAAAATATTTCCGTGATAAAAATGCTTTAATTTCTAAAACCGCCAAAATAGGTGCAGGCACTAAAATTTGGGCGTTTGCGCAAATTGGAGATAATGCGCGAATTGGCAATAATTGTGTTATAGGAAATGGTGTTTATATCGATAGAAATGTTGTAGTTGGCAATAATGTAAAAATTCATAATAGGGCATTGCTTTACGATGGCTTAGTTGTTGAAGATAACTGCTTTATTGGCCCTGGTGCATGTTTTACAAATGATAAGCTGCCAAGACACAATACAACACGTAATTTAGCAGATAAAACTTGGCGAGTGAGAGAAGGGGCAAGCATTGGTGCAAATGCAACAGTGCTGCCAGATATAACAATTGGGAAAAATGCTGTTATTGGTGCGGGCTCAGTAGTTACAAAAGATGTGCCTGATAATGCGACTGTTTATGGAAATCCCTCTAAAATAATTAAAATCCATAAAAATAACCAAGTAAGTTCAGGAGAAAGTTTAAAATTAGTTTGCAATTGGATTATAAATTCTGGCCTGCAGGCAAAAAATGGTGGTTTTTACGCGTGGCTTGACCTAAATGCAAATGCATATTCGTATATTTATTCAGAAATAACCGGCTATGGTATTACGACTCTGCTTTTTTTGAATGAACTAAAAAAAGCAGAATTAGCCGCTGATTGGATTATTAAAAAATCAATACAGCCTTGTGGGGGGGTTAGAACAGGTAAGGGTGAGTTTGATAATTTATTTACCTTTGATACTGGAATGGTCTTGTATGGCTTAATAAATTTATTTAAAGCCGCTAAAAAGCAAGAATATCTTAATATCTCAAAAAAAATTGCTGATTTTTTATTAGCGAATCAGAGAAGTAATGGTTCACTTGCCCCGATTTATTCGTTAAAAACAAATAAAACAATTGAAACACTTGATAAATGGTCAACTCAAAGTGGTACATATCATGCAAAAGTAGCTTTAGGGTTAGTCGATCTATTTAGAATTACAAAAAACGATATTTACAAAAATGCGGCAATAAAGCTCTGTAAATTTACCTTAACTTTGCAAGATAAATCAGGCAGGTTCATCACAAATAAAAAAGATAATACCACTCATATTCATCCGCATTCTTATGCGGCAGAAGGTTTACTATACACCGGGGCAATTTTAAAAATTAAAGAATTTGTCGCTGCGGCAAAAAAATCTGTTGAGTGGTCATTTAAAAATTTATCCGGTTATGGTATAAATGAGCTTTATAATCCGTTTTCGAATACTTTTAATGATTTTCAAAGAAGCGATATCCTCGCGCAAGTATTAAGATTGGGAATTATCTTTTCTTTAGATTCAAAAAAAATAGAAGAATTGGCATCTTTATTACTTGCTTATCAATATAATGGCCAAAATAAGCAGAAAGGCGGCTTTTTTTATTCAAAGAATGACTTACACTTAAATTCTTGGTGCTCAATGTTTGCTTTACAAGCATTAGCGCTATACCAAAATAAAAAATTAATCGGCAAAAATGGCAAAGTTGAACTGTTTATCTGAAAAAAAACTAGGGTTTGTTTTTGGCACGCGGCCGGAGATTATAAAACTAAGCCCCATAATTAAACTCTGTCAAAAAATAAAAATTCCATTCTTCTGTATTCATACAGGCCAACATTACTCTCATGAGATGGATAAAATATTTTTTAAAGACTTGAATTTACCGCTTCCAAAATATAGGTTGCAAATAAAATCAAGCGCGCCATTTAAGCAAGGAGAGCATACTGGCAGGATGTTGATTGAACTTGAGAAAATTCTATTAAAAGAAATGCCTTATTGTATATTAATCCAAGGCGATACAAATACGGTTTTAGCAGCTGCTCTGACTGCAGAGAAAATATCAACCACTGAAAGCTATACAGGTTTTCATATAAGAATAGCCCATGTAGAAGCCGGCCTAAGAAGCTATGACAGAAGCATGCCCGAAGAAACAAATCGGTTTATTACTGACCATCTTTCAGACTTTTTATTTACGCCTACCAATAATGAAAAAGAAATTTTATTAAGAGAAGGTGTTGATAAATCAAAAATATTCACTGTTGGCAACACAATTGTTGACTCAGTGAAGAATAATATTAAATCGGCTTTATTAAAAAGCGAAATTTTAAAAACTTTGGGGCTAAAACGACATAAATATTTATTAACAACTATTCACCGTCAAGAAAATGTAGATTCAAAGGAAATATTTAGCAATATTTTATCCGGGTTAGAAAAAGTTAATGATAGTTTGAAGCTGCCTATGATTTTTCCAATTCACCCTCGTACAGCAAAGATGATGGATAAATTCAATTTGAGCTTGCCAAAGAGCATAACACCAATAGCGCCAGTTGGATTTATGGATTTTCTTTTACTTGAAAGTAACGCAGCATTAATCTTAACTGATTCGGGCGGTATTCAGGAAGAGGCGTGTATTTTAAAAGTACCATGTGTTACGTTAAGAAGTAATACTGAACGGCCAAAAACTGTAAAAGTTAAGGCAAATATGATTTCATATAACAAACCAGATAGAATATTAAGCTATGCATTAAAAATGATAAACGCTAGAAGAAAATGGAAGAATCCATTTGGCGATGGCAAAACAAGCCAGCGTATAATCGAGGCGATATTGAATTAGATGAAAGTATTGTTTTATTCCTATCCTCAAGCATTTCAAAATCCTGGCGGCGGAGAAGTAATGCTTTTAAAAACAAAAGAAGCATTAGAAAAACAAGGTGTTTACGTAAAGCTTTTTAACCAATGGGAAGATAAAATTAAAGATTATGATATTTTGCATATCTTTGGCAGTGTCAAAGATTGTCTTGGTTTGATGGAAAGTGCCAAAAGCTTTGGCATAAAAATTGTAGTTTCACCAATATTCTGGTCAACTTTTCAAAAATGTTTCTTTGAGTATGGGAGTATTGTTGATAGACTGCGCTTAACAGCTCAACATCTTGCCAAAGTTATTATGCCTAATATTCCATCACAAAGGCGAAAAATATTTTTGCTGGCCGATGCGATAATTGCAAATTCTTTTATGGAGCGAGATCAGGTTAAGAGGCTGTTTTCAATAGATAATAAAAAAATAGCTGTTGCTCATTTAGGGGTTGATGAAAGATTTATAAGTGCCAATCCTCAGGAATTTATAGATAAATTTGGTATAAAAGATTTTATTCTTTCAGTTGGCAGAATTGAGCCAAGAAAAAATAATCTTAATCTAATAAAAGCATTAAAGAGTTCTGGATTAAAGTTAGTAATCATTGGTGATCCAGTATCTAATTATATGCAGTATTATGAGGAATGTAAGCGGCAAGCCGATAAAAATACTATCTTTATTAATAGAATTGATCATGAAGATGCGTTGCTTGCTTCTGCCTATGCAGCAAGCAGCGTATTTGTACTTCAGGGTTGGTTTGAAACGCCAGGGTTGGTTGCGCTGGAGGCAGGACTTAGCGGTGCAAGACTAGCCGTTACTAATGGAGGATCCACAAAGGAATATTTTAATGATTGTGCGGAATATTTTAACCCTGCATGTCAAAAATCAATAAGGAAGACAATATTTAAGGCTTTAAAAAAAGAAAAAACAAATACTTTTAAAAATCGCATTAAAGCTAATTATTCATGGGATAACTCGGCTAAGAAAACTTTAGAAGTTTACGAGCATTTATTAAAATGAAATATATCTTTAAAAGTAAAGTATATTCAATATTTTTTTTTGTAATTGATGTCATTTGTAGCTTGTTCTATTTACCTCTTAAATTATTTAAAAAACCCCCCGACAATATTAAGAATATTCTTATAATTAGGCTTGATCATACCGGAGATGTAGTATTTTCAACTTCTATACCCCAAAATTTAAAAAACCACTACAATCATTCAAAAATAACATTTTTAGTATCACATTCTACAAGAGATATTGTCATAAATAATCCCTTTGTTGATGAAATTATTTGCTATGATGCGCCATGGTTTACGAATAGCACGCAAAATTTTAAGAATATTTTAATGTTAATTAAGAAATTACGCGCCTATAAATTTGATTTAGGCATAGACTTAAGAGGAGATTTTAGACATATTTTGATAATGGCTCTATCGGGGATACAATATAAAGTAGGGTATGGAATTACTGGTGGCGGGTTCTTCTTAGAAAAAGAAGTTAAATATAGGCAGAATGTTCATACGGCTGAGCACAATTATGATATTCTTAATGCTTTAGGTATAGATGTAATTGTAAGAAAACCACAAATTTATACTAACCAGAATAAGCCTAGCAATCTGTTAGAATTTGAGCACAGTATAATAGTTCACCCATACGCAAATTATTCTTCGAAAAATTGGCTTGATGAACGTTTCGCGAGGTTAATTGATACTTTAAGTGAAAATTATGGTAGAAAAGTAATTCTGGTTGGATCGGATAAAGACATTAGTAGGATCGATAATTTAAAGAAATTATGCAATTCGAAACCTATTAATATCGCTGGTAAAACTTTATTAACAACGCTATTTGAGATTTGTAAAAAATCAAAATTATTTGTTGGTGTTGATTCTGGGCCGGCACATATTGCCGCAGCTACAGGAATTCCTACATTTGTGCTTTTTAGTAGTACAAATAAGTCAAGCGAATGGAAACCAATCGGCGATAAAGTATATACTATAGAAAAAGATATTGATTGTCAGAATTGCCAGAAGCTAAATTGTACGCACAATACATGCATGGAATTAATCTCTGTTGAAGATGTATTGTCAAAAATAAAAGAAGTGATATGAGAGTAGGTATTGACTGTCGGATGATAACGCATCCCGGCATCGGAACTTATATTAAAGGGCTGCTTGATGAATTTTCCAAAACAAGCAAGAATTTTGTTATTTTTGGAGATAAAAGTGATTTAAAAACTTATGCCGGCTTTCAAATCGTCGAGTTTAAAAGCCCTATTTATAGCTTATCTGAACAATTAACCGGGCCTAGTATATTTAAAAATTTAGATTTACTGCATGTGCCACATTTCAATATTCCTTTAAATTATAAAGGAAAACTAGTCGTAACTATTCATGATATAATCTATTTATTTGGTAATAAATTTTTGCCTAGGAATTTTTATGCAAATTTTATGATTAAAAATTGCCTTTGCAGGGCTAATAAAATTATTGTTGTCTCAAGAAATACTAAAAATGACTTAAAAAAATATTTTCCGGATAGCGAGACTTCAAAAATAGAAATTATTTATGAGGCTAGTCGGCCAGTTTTTTGCAAAATCAACAACCAAGAAATATTGACTCAAACCAAAAATAAATATAATTTACCAAATAAATTTATTCTTTATGTTGGAAGCATAAGGGAACATAAGAATTTAAAAACATTGATAAATGCATATATGCGCATAAAAAATAGAGTTGACGAAGCGCTTATTTTAGTTGGTCGGTTGGATAAACGTGAAAAACAAATATTAAATTTAATTAAAAAAAATAACATAATTTATGTTGGTGAGGTTCCGGAAAAAGATCTTGTAAGTATTTATAATTTAGCTTCTTTATTTGTAATGCCATCCTTATATGAGGGCTTTGGTTTGCCAATACTTGAGGCTATGAGTTGTGGTGTGCCTGTTGTAAGTTCAAGAGCCGCATCTTTACCTGAGGTTGTTGGTGATGCGGGAATGTTAGTTAATCCTAAGAACTCAGAAGCATTTTCAGAAGCAATTTATAGTATATTATGTAATAATCAACTACGAGATAACCTTATTAAGCTTGGTTTTGAGCAAGTGAAAAAGTTTTCTTGGCGCACCTGTGCAGAAAAAACTCTGGAGGTTTATAATAATGCCCTGCGAAATTAATTTGAATAATTTAAAAATTGCTTTAGTCCATGATTGGTTGACTGGGATGCGGGGTGGCGAAAAATGCCTAGAAATTCTTTGCGATATCTTTCCACAATCCGATATATTTACATTGATTCATAAGAAAGGCAGCGTATCGCAACTCATTGAAAATAAAAAAATTACAACCTCTTTTTTACAAAAAATCCCTAATATATTTGAAAAATATCGAAATTTTCTGCCATTATTTCCAATTGCTATTGAAAATTTCAATCTTTCAAAGTATAATCTTATAATTAGTACAAGCCATTGTGTAGCAAAGGGTATAAAAAAACCTAAAAAAGCATACCATGTTTGTTATTGCTTTACGCCAATGCGCTATGTTTGGACATCGTTTAGTGAATATTTCGGTGATAAAAATTTTATTGCACGATTAATAATTAAGTTATTTCTTTCTGATATAAAGCGTTGGGATCAAAATAGTAATATACGGGTAAACAAGTTTATTGCAATATCTAAAACAATTCAAAAACGAATTAAGGAATTTTACAATAGAGATTCGGAAGTGATTTATCCGCCTGTAGATACAGATTTTTATACGATAAGCAATACTATAAAAAAAGAAGATTTTTATTTAATTGTTTCTAGCCTTGTGCCATACAAACGGATAGATATTGCAATAGATGCTTTTAATTTATTAAAGCAGAAACTAATAATTGTTGGGGCAGGGCCAGAAGAGAATAAATTAAAGCAGTGTGCCGATGAAAAGTATATTGAATTTCTTGGATGGCAATCGAATGAAAAAATAAGGGAATTATATCAAATGGCCAAAGCTTTAATATTTCCGGGCGATGAAGACTTTGGTATAGTGCCACTTGAAGCTCAGAGTTGTGGTATCCCCGTCATTGCTTATAAAAAAGGTGGAACGCTTGAAACAGTTATCGATAAAGAAACCGGTATATTTTTTAAAGAACAATCAGCGAAAAGTTTAATTCAGGCAGTTAATGATTTTGAAAAAAAAGAAATAAACTTTAACCCTAGCAATATTCGCAATAATGCATTGAAATTTGATAGACAAATATTTCGAAATAAAATTAAAGAATCAATAATAAAGAATTACAACCTATTCTTAGCCAAAAATGCTTAAAAAACACGCCCAATTCTTTAAAGGAATCCTATTTTTAAGCGATATTGCTGTTATTATTGCTTCATGGGTTTTAGCCTATTATTTAAGGTTTTATACAAACTTAATTCCTGCTGATAAAGGAATTTCAGAGTTTGGCCAATTTTTTAATCTTTTGGTTGTGTTAGTGCCAATATACATATTAGTTTTTAGGTATATTGGTTTGTATAGGCCAATGCGCTCAACTTTAAGAGCTCAAGAGTTTAGAAGAATTCTTAATGGTTCTTTTTTGTCACTTTTAATTTTTATTGCTTTTATATATTTATTTAGAGAGTATAAATATTCTAGGGTTGTATTTTTCTATTTTTTTATAATAAATGTTTTATTACTTTCGTTGATAAGATTTGGTTTAAGAAGTTTTTTAATTTTTCTAAGAAAAAAGGGGGGTAATTTACGCCATGTTTTAATTATAGGCTCTGGAGAGCTTGCGGAGGAATTTGTTAATAGGCTTTTAGATCATCCAGAATTTGGTTTTAAGGTTATCGGTTTTATAGCTAATAAACAAGAGAAATTAGGCACAAAAATTAAAAATATACCCGTTTTAGGTTTATATAAAGATATAAAAAATATAAAATTTAATGATATAGACCAAGTTGTTTTAGCTTTAGCTAGTGATGAGCTAAGATTAACAAAACCTATTTTAGAAAGCCTCAAACAAGAAATGGTCGAGATTAAGTTAGTTCCTGATTTATCTCCATATTTTACTTTAAGAAAAAGCGTGGATGAGCTTGACGGAATGCCAATTATAAATTTACGAGAATCTCCTATATACGGATGGAATGAATTGATAAAAAGATTCACGGATTTAATATTTTCTTTTATTTTAATTTTGATATTAAGCCCGCTTATGGCAATAATAGCTATATTCATAAAATTGACCTCGCCGGGTCCAATTTTTTTTACTCAAGATAGAATGGGGCTTGATGGGCGCGTATTTAAAATAATTAAATTTAGATCTATGAAAGTTGGCGCCGAAGATATTACCGGGCCAATTCGCGCTACTGAAAATGACTCGCGACGTACTAAAATAGGTGTATTCTTAAGAAAATATAGCCTTGATGAGTTACCCCAATTTTTTAATGTTTTGTTTGGTGAGATGAGCCTTGTTGGCCCACGCCCAGAACGCCCTATTTTGATGGAAAAGTTTAAGAAAGAAATACCAGAATATATGTTAAGACATAAAGTAAAGGCAGGAATTACTGGATGGGCGCAAATTAACGGTCTGCGAGGCAATACACCAATAGATCAACGGACTAAATATGATTTATATTATATTGAGCATTGGACGCTGCTCTTTGATTTACAAATAATTTTACGCTCAATGCCGTTTTTGACTAAAAAAAATGCCTATTAGGAGATTATTTATGGATAAACAATTCCTGTCGAAATTAATCGATGGAATAATAGAGTTTTTTATTTATGTTGCCGTTATTGGAATTACTTTTTCGAATGCTGCAACAGAAGTAGGAACTTACGTAAGTATCTTTTTTTTCTTTATAAAAAAAATTATATTCAAGGATTTTACCTTTCCGCGAAATAAAATCAATAAACTTATAATCTTATTTCTAATTGTAAACATTATTTCTACGCTTCATAACTTTTATTTATACCAGGGTCTATATTTACAAAATAGCTTAAAGGGAATTTTTAGAATAATTAAATACTTTCTTTTTTTAGGTGTCGTTACGTATGTTTCTTCGAAACAAAAAAGTTTCCATAGAATTATCTTTGTTTTTGGTCTTGCCTCGGTTGTAATCTGTTTAGACGCATTATTTCAGAATATTACTGGCGCAGATCTTTTTAGACATAACACGTTAACACCTCACGATGATTTAAGACGTTTAAGTGCTGGCTTTGCGCACCCCAACGACTTCGGATCATATCTAATAACGGCTATTCCTATTTATATCGGTTTAATTTATTACTTCAAAAAAATTTGGCAGAAGCTATTTATTTCTGCGCCCCTGATCCTACTTTTATTTTGCCTTTACAGAACTGCATCTAGGGGGGCATGGCTTGGTTTTATAATTGCAATGTTAATTTTTATATTATTTAAAAGGGATAAAATATTAATCATTATTACTATACTTTTTTTAATTTCGGCTCCATTTTTTTTACCAAAAACTGCCTTAGAAAGGTTAAAACAAGGATTTAATATATCCGATGGTACAACATGGGAAAGAAAACAAATTTGGACAGGTGCAATTAACATATTTAAAGTACATCCGCTAATTGGTTTTGGACCAAACACATTTAGCGATAACTTCCCAAAGTATAAACCAAAATATTACCCTGACTTGCGTTATGCCCATAATAGCTATCTTCAAATGTTAGCAGAAATTGGAATAATCGGGTTGGCTATATTTTTGTTTATTTTATTTACTGTAATTAAAACGGGATTTAAATATTTTAGACAACTACGCAATAGTAAACCGCTAGAAGCCGGTATTGTATTAGGTATAACCTCTGGATTAATTGCTTTCTTAATCCATAGTGGCCTGGATACTAACCTATATTCATTAGTTTTAGCTACGCTTTTTTGGACCATGACTGGTTTAATATTTGCTTTTAAAGATGCCTATATTAAAGAAAAAATTTAAAAATATTTTAATTATCCGCACAGATAGAATTGGTGATTTTTTATTGAATATACCACTAATTTTAAATTTAAAAAAGATATTTCCTGATTCTAAAATTACTGCGCTTATCTCTAAACATATAGAACAACTACAGAAAAACCTGCTCTTTATTGATGAGTTTATACTATATGACGAAAAATACTCATCTATCTTCGGTAAGTTAAAATTAATAAATTTATTAGCATCAAAAAAGTTTGACCTGGTTATAATTTCTAACCCTAATAAAATATTCAATTGGATAGCTTGCCTATCAGGAATACCTGTTAGGATCGGCTACCATAGAAAATCCGGATTTCTTTTAACTCATAAAATTAAAGATAATAAACATCAAAATTTAAAACACGAGATTGAATATAATCTTGATTTATTAAAACCTATTAATTTACAGCCACAGATAATTGATCCATTTCTATTGATTCATAAAGAGGACCGTTATAAAATTGATATATTATTAAAATCTCGAGGAATAAATAATCAAAAACCACTAATCATAATTCAATCTCAAAGCTCAAACCCAAGTAAATGCTGGGCAAAAAATAATTTTGCTATAACTTGCGATAATTTAATTAGCGATCTAGATGCTCAAATAATTTTTATTGGCAGCCTAGAAGAAAAAGAAGATATTAATGAAATATTGAGTTTAATGAAAAATAAAGCTATTAATCTAGCGGGATTATTAAAACTAAATGAATTAGCGGCGCTTCTAAAAAAAGCCGATCTTTTAATTTCAAATGATTCCGGGCCTATGCATATTGCAACTTTTGTTCAAACACCGGTTATTGCAATTTTTGGAAAATATAAAAATGCCGCATCTCCAATACGCTGGGGACCATGGGGGAAAGATAATAAGATCATTCACGATGATCTTGAATTAATTACTCCCAAGCAAATTATCGAAACAACGAGAAAGAGTCTAAAAAAATATAACTATGCATAGACAAAAATTATCCGTTGTAATTTTAACAAAAAACGCAGAGACCCAATTACGAAACTGCCTTGAATCGGTTAAGTGGGCTGATGAAATTATTGCTGTTGATGGTTTTAGCACTGATAAAACTGTTTCTATATTTAAAGAATATAATGCAAAGATCATTCAACATCAATTCGAAGGAGATTACGGTCAGGAAAGAAATATTGGTAACGATAACGCATCGGGAGATTGGATACTGCAATTAGATTGCGATGAGGTAGTTACAGACGCGTTAAAAAATGAGATAATAAAAATACTTAACGATGGAAATCAGTATGCCGCGTATAAGTTCTTGCGTAAGAATTTTTTCTTTGGCCATTTTATGAGATACGGTGGATGGTATCACTATTCACTACATTTTTTTAAAAAGGGTTTCGCATATTACAAGGGCAAGGTGCATCACGATTTAATCGTTGATGGAAAAATAGGCGTAATTAATGCCGAAGTAGAACATTATCCATTTAAAGATTTTGCACAGTTTATTCAGAGGCAAAATCATTATACTAGCTTAGAGGCTAAAGAAATTTTTGATTTAAAAGGAGTTCTGGATGCAAAAGAAATACAATATAATATAAAAATTAAACCCCTAAAGTTATTTTGGAAATTTTATGTAAAAAAACAAGGATTTCGTGAGGGCATGATTGGTTTTATTTTTAGCGTTCTGTTTGCATGGGTACATTTTTTAAAATGGATAAAATATTGGGAGTTAATAAAGGATAAACAACGATGAATTACGCAATAATTCTTGCTGGAGGCGTAGGTTCCCGTTTTTGGCCAATAAGTACATTCAACACGCCAAAGCAAATTTTAAACATAACAGGCAAGTACACCCCCTTACAAAACACAATAAAAAGAATTGATGGTTTAATTAACCCAAATAATATTCTCATAATAACTAACAAACTTCTAGAAAAAGAAATCCAAAACCAAGTAAAAAGTTTAAAAATCCCTAAAGAAAATATCCTAGTAGAACCATGTAGAAAAAATACTGCTTTACCTATTGCATGGTCAGCATTTAAACTCTATATGAAAGATTTAAATAGCACAATGATTGTTTTGCCCGCAGATCATTTTATAAAAGATAAACATAATTTTTTGTTTTCTATTAAAAAAGCGATTGAATTTGCTCAATCTGGCCTTTTAGTAACGCTGGGGATAAAACCAAGTTTTCCTGAAACAGCTTATGGCTATATAAAAACCGGGCAGAATATTGGCCAAGCTTATAAGGTAGATAGATTTATTGAAAAACCAGACTTAGATACTGCTAAGCTTCTTGTTAAAGATACCAGATATTTTTGGAATAGCGGAATTTTTGTTTGGAAGACAAAAATAATATTGCAGGAATTCAGAAAGTATTTACCAGATGTTTATAATGTTTTAAATAGCACACAACACGCTAAGAGTTTTAATAGTTTTTGGAAAAAGCGCAAGAGCATCTCGATTGATTATGGCATATTAGAGAAATCAAAAAAAATAATACTAGTACCAGCAAATTTTAGTTGGATTGATATTGGCAGTTGGGATGCATTAGATAAAGTTATAAAATCAAACAGAGAAAATAATATTATTCATGCTAAAACTTTGAATCTAAATAGCCGTAATTTAATTATTTGGTCAGATGACCGTATTAAAACTAAAAAGCTAATTGCAACAATTGGGGTTAAAGATTTGATTATTGTTGAATCGAAAGATGCTATTCTTATTTGCCACAAAAATAATGCTCAGGATGTAAAAAAGATCTCCCAGCTCATCAATAAGGAATGAGAATTCTAATCATTAATCCATTTGGTATCGGCGATATTTTATTTACAACGCCAATAATAAGAGCGATAAAAGAAAATGATCCCACATCTTTTGTAGGATATCTTTGCAATAAAAGGACTAAACCAATCTTAGTAAAAAATGTTTTTGTAGATAAAGTATTCGAATATGAAAAAGATGATTACCGTAATCTCTGGAAAACATCAAAAATCGAGTGTTTAAAAAAATTCTTTTCTTTTCTTAATACGATAAAAAAAGATGGTTTTGATTTTGTAATTGATTTATCTTTGGGAAAAAATTATTCCTTTTTTTGCTGGTTAATAGGCATAAAGAAGCGAGTCGGTTTTAATTATAAGAATCGCGGGATATTTTTAACAGAAAAAATTGACCTAAAGTGCTATGAGAATAAGCATGTTGTTAAATACTATTTAGATCTTTTAAATTTTTTAAAAATACGGCCATCTACTTCAAACTTAGACCTCTTTTTAGATAAAACAGACGATAATTTTGCTGACTTTACGCTGAATGAATTAGGCATTAAAAATACTGAACTTTTAGTTGGGGTGGCTCCTTGGGGAGGTGCAAGTTGGGGAAAGGATGCAAAATATAAACAACTAAGTATTGATACTTATATTGAGTTAATAAATTCTTTAGTGGAAAAATATTCTGCCAAAATTATCCTTTTTTCTAGCCCGGAAGAAAAAGAAAACTGTCAAAATTTAATTAATCTGGTAAAATATCCAATAATTAATTTTTGCGGCAAAACTAATATTACTCAATTTGCAGCATTAGCAAAAAAATGTAAATTGTTAGTTACAAATGATGGCGGACCATTACATATTGCGGTAGCACTTGATGTAAAAACTATTTCAATTTTTGGGCCGGTTGATGAAAATGTTTATGGCCCGTATCCAAAATCTGAAAACCATATTATCATTAAAAAAGACTTGGATTGCCGGCCATGTTATAAAAATTTTAAGATGCCGCGTTGTCAAGATCAAAAATGTTTAAATTTAATTAAAAGTTCAGACATTCTAGATAAAATCGGAGGTTTATTGCGATGAGTAAAGTATCGGTTGTAATAATTGCTAAAAATGAGGAGCTTAAAATTCGCGATTGTTTAGAAAGTGTAAAAGGTTGGTCAGATGATATAATTGTAGCCGATGATTGCAGTAGCGATAAAACATTAGAAATTGCACAAGAATATACTAATAGAATATACACAAAAAAGATGGAAGTAGAAGGAATATATAGAAACTGGGCACATTCATTGGCGGCGTATAATTGGATTTTACTTTTAGACGCTGATGAGCGCATGACTAATGAATTAAAAAAGGAAATCGATAATGTTTTAAAAAACAATCCAAAGTTTAATGGATATGATATTCCAAGAAAAAATTATATCGGAAAATATTGGGTAAGATATGGTGGATGGTATCCTAGTTCACAATTAAAGCTATTTCGCAAAGATAAGTTTAAGTTTGAAGAAGCAGAAATTCATATGCGGGCTTTTATGGAAGGCGAAACTGGGCATCTTAAAGGGGACATAGTTCATTATAGCTATAATGATTTCGGTGATTTTTTAAATAAATTAAACCGTCAAACAACATTGGAAGCAAAAAAATGGATTAGGACAAAAAGAAAAATGTCTTTGTTTCGCGCTGCATGGAGAACAGCTGATAGATTCTTCAGAAGCTATTTATATAAGAAAGCGTATAAAGATGGATTTATGGGCTTTATGGTGGCATTTTTTTCATCTCTATATCAAATAGTAAGTTACGCGAAATTCAGGCAAATGAAATTAGGGCAAAACGAGTGTCTAAAATTATATTCCTAGATAGAGACGGTGTAATTAATAAATACCCTGGCGATAAAAAATATGTGACAAGCTGGGAAGAATTTAAATTTATACGTGGATCACTTACTGCAATAAAAAAATTAACAGAAGCCGACTATAAAATTTTTATAGTATCAAACCAGGCAGGTGTTTCAAAAGGATTATATTCTAAGAAGCACCTTGATGTTATAACTAAAAATATGCTTAAAAGAATTGAACAATCTGGTGGAAAAATACAAGATATCCAATATTGCCTACATAAGGAAGAAGAAGATTGTTCTTGCCGAAAGCCAAAACCCGGGTTAGTAAATAAAATTCTTAATAAATTAAAAAAGATAAATAATAAATCTGCTATCTATATAGTTGGCGATGATATAAGGGATATCAAAACAGGTATTAATGCAAAATTAAGAACTATATTGGTTTTATCTGGAAGAGAAAGATTTGAGAATCGTAAAAAATGGCAAGTTCGGCCAAATTACATCTTCCGTAACTTACTAGATGCGGCTAACTTTGTTATAGATAACAACGGTGTTAAATGAAATTACTTATCGCATATGCTTCTGCTGGCACAGGCCACAAGCATTCCGCTGAAGCTTTATATGCTTATATTAAAAAATATCATAAAGAAATTGATGTCCAAATAAAAGATATACTAAGTTTCACAACCCCAATTTTTAATTTTGTATATTCATTTGGATATAATTTCGTTGCAAGGAATACGCCAAAATTATGGGGATTTTTTTACAATATTTCGGGGAATTCTACTTCTTTATTTATATCAAATAAAATACGTTTTCTTATAAATAGGACCAATGATAATAAATTTGTCAGATTCCTAGAAAAAGAACAATTCGATGTAATACTTTCAACTCATTTCTTCCCAAGCGAAATAGCATGTATTTTAAAAAAACAAAAGGAAATAAAAAGTCTATTAATTTCTATCATAACTGATTTTGCAGTACATCCATTTTGGGTAAATAAAGAAATAGATAAATATATAGTTGCCTTACCCGAAGCTAAAAATGATTTAATCAGAGAAGGCATACCAGAATATAAAATAAAAATTCTTGGAATACCAATCAATGAAGCATTTCTTTTAAAAAAGGACCGCTTAGCTGTAGCAAAAAATCTAGGGGTTGATATAAGTAAATTCACCGTACTGATCGTTGTTGGTTCTATTGGCACTGGCCCTATCGAAAAAATTATTGATTTATTAGATATGGACACGCAGGCATTAGTTATCTGCGGACGAAATGTTAGATTATTTAAAGAATTGAAATTAAAAAATTATAAAAATGCAATTATATATGATTATGTAAATAACATGGACGAACTTATGTCGGTATCTGACATCATAATTACAAAGGCAGGCGGTATTACAATAAGCGAGAGCATCGCAAAAAACCTACCGGCAATTTTTATACCTATTATCGGCGGACAAGAATTCTATAATGCTGAAATTCTCGCCAAATATAATGCGTGTTTCACAGTAAAAAATATTAGAGCATTAAAAGAAATAATTTCTCTTTGCAAAAGAAACAAAAGGGTTATTAATAAATTAAAAGATCGGCTCCTAAAAATCAGTAAACCTAACGTTTTAAAAGACATATTCGATGAAATTTGCGCAAATCACGCTAGCACTCCCGCTTAACCAATTTTTTGATTATTCTATCCCTTCCGATATTAAAAATATAGCTATTGGCTCAAGGGTTGTTATTGATTTTGCAAATAGAAAACTTATTGGGTTTGTTGTTGGACTCAAAGATAACTCCAAGATAATAAAAATAAAACCAATCATAAAATTACTTGATAAAACCCCTCTTTTAAGCGCTGAACTTTTGATATTTACAAAGCTTCTAGCAGAATATTATCACACATCATGGGGGCAAATGATAGAAAGCGCTATACCAAAACCATTAAGAAATGCAAAATCAATCGATATCGATATAAATACTTCATTAAAACAACCTCGAAACAATAATAAGAAAAATAGTGAGATTTTTGCCATTTTAGGCAGCGATGATTTTAGGTTTAACTTCTACTGCGAAAAAATAAAAGAATCATTAAAAAATAACGAACAGATACTCATAGTTACTCCTAATATTAACTCTATCAACAAGATAAAAATGAAACTAACAGAATATTTTGGAATAGAACCTTGCGCATTAACCAGATATCAGAAAACAAAAGAATCTGTTAATAATTGGATTTCAATTAAAAATTCAAACACAAAAATTATCATCGGAACAATGTCTACAATATTCGCTCCCTGTGATAATCTAGGGTTAATAATTATTGATGACGAAGATAATTCAGCATATAAACAAGAACGGGCCCCATTTTACCATGTAAGAAATGCTGCGATTATAAGATCTAAAATTAATAAATGCACGTTAATCTTTGGATCAGAATGCTTATCTATAGAAACATTTTATCTTACAAAAATATCGAAGGCTAAACTAATAGAAGAAAAAACAAATAGAAACATCCATGTTAACATAATAGACATGAACAAAGAGTTTTACCGTACAAAAAAGGGAGAATTTCTATCATCCAGATTAGAAAGTGAAATTAATTCATTAATAACAAAGGGAGATACTATTGGAATTTTTTTAAATAGGCGTGGATTTGCCACAACATTAAAATGTAAAAAATGTAATTTTATTCTAAAATGCCCGAGATGCGATATTAATTTAGTATATGATTTTAAAAGTAAATTTGCCTATTGCCGAATATGCCGCCATAAAGTAGAACCGCCAAAAATATGCCCACATTGTCAAGCTTCAAACCTAAGTTACCTTGGTCTTGGTATTGAAAAATTAGCAAGCTATTTATATAGAGTTTTTCCGCAGGCTAATAAAAAAATTGATATCTTGGAACAAAAAACCATTAAAGAAAATACAACCCTTAAAAATACTGCTATAGTCCTTGGTGATATTTTATTAAATATGCCTGATTGCAATGCTTCAGAAAAAACTTTTTCCTTATTTTATAGATTATTTAATTTAACTATTAATAATTTTTATATCCAAACTTATTTACCCCATCATTATATATGGCAGGCAATTAAAAAAAATGATCCATTTATATATTATGAAAAAGAACTGGGTTTAAGGAAAGAGCTTAAATTTCCGCCGTTCTGGCATTTTATACAGATTGTTTTAAGAGGAAAAAACAGTGATAATATTAAAGAAAAAAGCTTTGATCTTTTTAAAATAATAGAAACTAAAATACCAAAAGATCTAATACTCTATCCGCCGCAACCAGCACATCCAGCAAAAATAAGAGGAAATTTTCGTTGGCAAATTTTATTAAAAACAAAAAATATATTAAAAACTAATAAGTTTCTAACTAGTAATTTGAAAAATCTAAGATTTTCTAATATAATTTTAACTATAAATGTTGATCCTTAAGGAGAGCAAAGGTGAAAATAGTATTTTTTGGCAGCGCAGCATTTGCATGTAACTCATTGCAAAAACTTATCGAAAATAAATGTGCCATCAAGGCAATAGTTACCCAGCCTGATAAACCAAAAGGCAGAACTTTAAAGTTATCACCCACATGCGTAAAGCTACTTGCGCAACAACACAAATTAAATATTCTAGAACCAACAAACCTAAAATCTATTGATTTTATTAAAACATTGAAAAATTTTGAAGCAGATTTATTTGTTGTAGTCGCCTATGGAAGAATATTAACCAATGAAATTCTATCTATGCCAAAAATATTTACTATTAATTTACATCCTTCAATGCTTCCAAAATATAGAGGGCCTGCGCCGATAAATTGGGCTATTATTAATGGGGATAATCAAACAGGTGTTTCAATAGCTAAAGTTAATCAAAAACTAGACAGCGGCGATATAATCTTGCAAGAAAGCGTAGTAATAAATAAAACCGATGACGTAATCACCCTTACGAAACGCCTAGCTGAAATTGGCGCAATTAAACTATTAGAAACTGTTAAGCTTATTGAAAAGAATAATTTTAAATTAATACCGCAAGAAGAAATAAAAACAAGCTATGCCAGAAAAATAAAAAAAGACGACGGTATTATTGAATGGGGTGATGATGCTGCAACAATTATAAATCTTTGGCGAGGCACACTTGGCTGGCCTGGAGTTTATACTTATTTAAATAATAAAATTATTAAATTAATAAATATCGAAACCTGTGTTAATTTTCATGGAAAAGCGGGTAAAATTTTAGATATTTCAAATAAAGGTATTATTGTTAGCTGTGGTAAAGATGCTATTTTAATTAAACAATTACAACCTGAATCAAAAAAAATAATGTCTGCACAAGAATTTATTCAAGGGTATAAAATTAAGATTGGCGATTCATTTGGAAAAACTATTGACTGAAAGCTTCTGTGATTATATAATTAGGTTTTATTAACTTTTACTAAAGAGGAGAAGAAGAAATGGCTATCAAAGTCGGTATTAATGGTTTTGGAAGAATCGGAAGAATGGTCGGACGTGCAATACTTGAATCTCATAAAGATGTTGAGCTTGTTGCGGTTAATGATTTAACTGATTCAAAAACGCTGGCCTATCTTTTAAAATATGATTCGGTCCATGGAAGATTTCCCGGTGGAAATGTAAAAACTGGCACTGAATCAATTGTTGTAAATGGAAAAGAAATTAAAGTTTTATCAAAAACAGACCCAGCAGAGCTACCATGGAAGGACTTAGGTGTTGATATAGTAGTTGAGTCAACTGGGCTTTTTACTGTAAAAAATGATGGCGTAAATAAAAAAGGTAAAGTAGTAAAAGGCGCAGTTAACCATATCACAAAGGGTGGTGCAAAAAAAGTCATTATTTCTGCGCCGGCTGAAGGTGAAGACATAACAATTGTTATGGGCGTAAATGAAGATAAGTATGATCCCAAAAACCACCATGTTTTATCAAATGCATCTTGCACAACAAATTGTCTTGGGCCGGTTGCAAAAATTTTAAATGATAAATGGGGAATTGAAAAGGGTTTAATGACTACTATACATGCTTATACGAACGACCAACGAATTCAAGATTTTCCACATTCAGATTTAAGACGTGCTCGCGCTGCAGCTGTTTCAATGATTCCAACATCAACTGGCGCAGCAAAAGCCATAGGGCTTGTTATTCCTGAATTAAAAGGAAAACTTGATGGTTTTGCAATCAGAGTGCCTGTTCCTAATGTATCTGTGGTTGATTTAAGCTGCACAATGAAGAAAGATGTTACAGTTGAAGAAATCAATGCTGCAATGAAAGAGGCTGCAGCGGGAAAATTAAAAGGCATATTAGATTATACCGATGAAGATGTTGTTTCTGTTGATTTTAACCATTCAAATGCCTCATCGACCTTTGATTCCAAATTCACAAAGGTAATCGGCGGAAACTTTGTAAAAATTCTTTCTTGGTATGACAATGAATGGGGTTATTCGAATAGAGTAATCGACCTTATTGAATATATTGTCAAAAAAGGTTTATAAAGTTTTTCTTCCTTGTTCCACATGGTATGCTATAATATAGCTACAGTGGAGGATATATTTTGCCAAATAAATCTTGCGTGTATTTTTCTAGCTTTTTAAAATCACCTTTTACAAAGTTTTTTTCAATCCTTCTCTCCACAACATTAATCTTCTCCCAACTTGAACTAAGCGCTTTGGCCAAGGAAACGCCAAAAGCGAATAACCAATCACCAATTACCAATAACAAATTAAATCCCAAATCCCAAGCACCAA
>JBFLZX010000002.1:0-49072 GCA_040756075.1 Patescibacteria group bacterium
AAAAAGAAATCTCAAAAGACGTTTCAATTGCATGACAATTTGCTAAAAAACAAAAACTCACGAATAGTGAGTCTTATTTGATTTGGTTTAAAAAAATGACAAAAAACAATTTCGTAATTCAAAGCTTTTAAGCTTGTGGATAAACACTTCATTTTTTGGCAAAAATGTGATATAATAATAAAGACCAAAAACCAAATACCAAAAATCAAAAACAAAAATCAAAAACTGACTCCGGTGCATCGGAGTCATCCCGAGCGAGGTCGCCGCGGTAACAGAATCGAGGAATCTCTCGCGAATGCGAGTTCACAAACAAGTTGTGAGGTTCCTCACTTCGGCCAGCTGGGCTGGCTTTTGCTCAGAGCGACTTATTTTTTGTTTTTAGTCTGTAGTTTTGGTCTTTGATTTTTAATTTTTTATTTATGGCTGCCGCATTTTCACAAATCAATTGGTCTGTTCCATCTTGGGATCTTTTTATTTATCTTTTTTTTGTCGTAGCGGTTATTTTGTACGGCATGGCGCTGGGAAGAGAACGAGTTTTATCTATTTTAATTAGTATTTATATTGGTTTGGCAATTTCGTCTAATTTGCCTTTTTTAAATGAAAAAACAGCGGCAAAAATTGGTGTTTCTTCGGTATTTACTTTAAAACTTTTGGTTTTTGCCGCCGCGCTAGTGGTTGGTTTTTATGTTTTTTCTCGCGCCGGGGCGCTCGCTTCTCTATCTTCAAGTTCAAAAATTATTCATATTTTTATTTTTTCTGTTTGTCAAGTTGGACTTTTGGTCAGCGTAATTTTATCTTTTTTGCCGCAAACAGTGATAGATTCCTTTTTGCCTCTAACACGTCAATTATTTACTACAGAATTGGCAAGGTTTTTATGGATTTTGGCTCCGCTTGCGGCAATGTTTTTTGCTAAAAGAACAGGCGAAACAGCTTAAAAAGGGACAGTACCTTTGATTTGGGCATGAAATTTTGGCTTTTGTTGGTTAAAAATCTTACGGATTTTAAAAATGGGATATTTTTGTCCAATTTTGTGCGGCTTAAATTTTTTTCTTGAAGGACTAATTTTTATGTGTTATATTAGGAAATAAGCAAGTAAAGCTTATTTCTTTTTGTTGTTTGTCGAAAAAATCGAGATCGTCACGGCGACGCATAAATTTTTGTTAGAATTTTTGAATTTATCTGAAAATTGACAATTAATAGTTGAAAATTAAATCTCGGGGCGTTAGCTCAGTTGGGTCGATTGCGACCGATTAGGGAGCAATCGACGGGCAACAACATTAATGTAATTTAATAAGAAAGGTTGCCCAGGTAGAGCATCTGCCTTTTATGGCAAATGTGTTTTAAGATAGTATAAAAAATTTTTGGGGCGTTAGCTCAGTTGGTAGAGCACCTGCCTTTTAAGCAGGGTGTCACAGGTTCGAATCCTGTACGCCTCATTTTAGTAATATTGTGAGCGCAGCTCAGTTGGGTTTTTGCTGTAAATTGCGAAGCAATTTAGCGGCACAACTGCTTGTGCAGTGATAGCAAAAACGGGTTTGCCGATGCGCCGCAGGCGCAGGCAAACCTAGGAAGAGCACCTGCCTTTTAAGCTGAGGGTTTCGAGTTCGATCCTCGGGCGGCTCATTTTAAAAATCTTAAATCCCAAATCTTAAAACTCAAAATTTAGGAGTTGCCTTGCGGCAGCTTTTTTAGTTGTTTTATTTCAGAAAATCTTTTAGAATTTAAAGAGAACCAGAATTTTTATGTCCCAGCGCATAATTTTCCACATTGATTTAGACGCTTTTTTCGCTTCCTGCGAAGTTTTGAAAAATTCAAAGCTAGCCGGAAAAGCTGTTGTTGTTGGCGCTGATCCAAAAGAAGGAAGGGGGAGAGGCGTTGTTTCAACTGCTTCTTATGAGGCGCGGAAATTTGGCGTTCATTCCGCTCAGCCGATATCAATAGCCTGGCGGCTTGCAGGCGGTCGGGTAATTTTTTTGTTGCCTGATTTTGCGTTTTATGAAAAAATGAGCGCTAAAGTGATGAAAATTCTGCAAAAATATGTTGATGCTTTTGAAAGTTGGGGAATCGACGAAGCCTATTTAGATGTTTCAGAAAAAATTCACAATTTTAGAGAAGCAAAAGAATTCGCTCAAAAAATAAAAGAAGAAATTAAAGAAAAAACTAAATTAACCTGTTCGATTGGTATCGGACCAAATAAACTTTTAGCGAAAATTGCTTCAGGATATAAAAAGCCAGATGGACTGGTCTGTATTTTGCCGGATAAAGTTTTGGAATTTTTAAAACCTTTATCCTGTCGTGAGCTTATTGGCGTGGGTCCAAAAAGTGAGGAAAAATTGGCAAGGCTTGGTGTAAAAACAATCAGTGATTTGCAAAAAATATCACGAGAGAAACTAGTTGATATTTTTGGCAAATTCGGCAGCAGCTTATATGATTATTCGCGGGGAATTGATGAAAGTGAAGTCAAGGAAAGCAAAGAGCGAAAGTCTATATCTTGCGAACACACCTTTGAAAAAGACACTCAAAACCCTTATTTGATTTTTGCTACTTTAAACAAATTGGCTCAAGAAGTTTTTAAATTAATAAGAAAAGAAAAATATCATTTTGGGCAAGTGGCGATTAAAGTGCGCTATGAAAATTTTGAAACTCATACTAGGCAATCGGTTTTATCAGAATCATCATCTAAATTTTATGATATAAAAACAAAAGTGCGAGAGCTTATTTTGCCATTTTTAAAGAAAGGAAGAAGTATCAGACTAGTTGGTGTAAAAGTGGGGCGGCTGAGAGAATCTAAAAACTGAAAAGCAAATCTTCCTATTAGTAGAGTTTTTTTTAAACTTTTATTATCGTCTATTTAGCGTGTACGCGCTAAATAGACGATATCAGAACTTGTAAGTAAGTCCGACAGAATCGGAATGAAAACTATAATCCATACTTTATAATTCACAATTCAAATACAATGAAAGTTGCAATTAAAACATTGGGTTGCCGGCTAAATCAGGCAGAGTCACAGAATTTAATGGAAGAAATTGAATCTTGCGGCATTAATTTGGTTGATTTCAAGAATCAAGCCGATTTATATATTATAAATTCTTGTTCAGTGACAAATTTAGCAGATTTTAAATCTCGGCAAGCAGTGCATTTCATTCGAAACAAACATCTAAAAGCAAAAATTTGGGCAACTGGATGTGCGAAAAGTTTAGTGCGCGAAGCAGATTTATTTTTTGAAGACAAAGAAGAGATTCCAAAAAAAATTCTTGAAGAAATTAATAATCAATTAAATTTTCAAACTAGAAGAGTGTTGTCATCTAAACACGATCGTAGTAAAATGACAACATTAAAAAGTGAATTAAAATGGGAAAATGAAAGTCTTTTTCGGACAAGGGCTTTTGTGAAAATTCAAGAAGGATGTGATAATTTCTGTGCTTATTGTATTGTGCCTTATTTGCGTGGGGAACCGAAGAGTATGCCAGCCTGCGAAATAATTAAGAAAATTAATCAGAAAGTTAATAAAGGATATAAAGAGGTGGTGTTAACAGGAGTGAATATCGGCAAGTACACTTCAAAAATTCCAAATTCCAAAATCCAAATTCCAAATAAATTCCAAATTCCAAATTCCAAAATCCAAAATATCAATTTATTTGGGTTGCTAAAATTAATACTTAAAAATACAAAAATTCCAAGAATTAGGCTGGGGTCGATAAATCCAGAAGATATTAATGGCGAATTTATAAATTTATTTCAAAATCTGCGGATGTGCCGGCATCTGCATTTGTCATTGCAGAGCGGGAGTAATAATGTTTTAGCAAGAATGGATAGAAAATATAATACAAAACGATATGAGAAAATTGTCCGGGAATTTTACCAAAAATACCCAGATTTCAATTTTACGACCGATGTCATTGTTGGTTTTCCAGGCGAAACAGAAAAAGAATTTTTGCAAACTTATAATTTTATCAAAAAAATCGGCCTTTCTAAAGTTCATATTTTTCGTTATTCAAAAAGAAACAACACATACGCTGCAAGAATGAAAAATCAAATTGCAGAGAAGATAAAGTTAGGACGAGCAAAAAAACTAGAAATACTAAATAAAGTTTTAAAGAAAAATTTTATCAAAAAAATGCAAGGAAAATACGAAAGAGTTTTATTTGAGAATAAAAAACGCGGTTTTTGGCTGGGATTTACAAAGAATTATTTGAGAGTTAGAATGGAAAGTAGTAAAGACCTAAAAAATAAAATAATATCTATTAGGTTATCAAAGAATAATTTACTAGTCATATAGCTTTTAAATCCAAATGCCAAAATCCAAATTTCAAATCAGATCCAAAATCTAAATGACAAATTAACCCTCTTATATAAGTATAAGGGAGGAGGTGGAGGAGTTGTGTTTTAGATTTTAAACTTTGACATTCATTTGAAATTTGAGCTTTGGATTTTAGATTTTTATGAGACTTCTTCCTCGTCGTCCGCGCTGTTCGTTTTGCAGTTGTCTTGCAATTTTGATTTTAGCGGTTGTAATTTTCGGTAGTTATTTTTTTGCAAAAAAAGCAGATATAAAATGGCAGAAGATAATTAATTTATTAGGGCAAAAGGTTAAAATTAAAATTGAACAGAAAATGAAAGAAGAAATAAAAAAAGAAGGGAAAAAGTTGGAAGGAGAGGTTTATCGAGAGGCGACAGAACATAATCCAGAAGGGGATTTGTTGCCAGATCAGTTAGATAATAAAATAAAGCAGGATATAAAAGATGAGGTAAAAAAGAGAGTACAATAAAAAATGTATCTTGTATCTAGTATCTGGAATCTAGAATTGAATTTTGAATTATGAATTCCGAATTATATCCGTTTTTAGCGGATAAATATTCATAATTCTTCATTCACGATTCGATTCGAGATACGAGATACCAGATTCGAAATTCAACAATGTTAATCCATTTTGCAAAAAAATTTTCCCAGACGCCGCAGGTGCTTTTGCGTCGTTGCGGCTATATTCCCTGGCGGGACAGGTTTTCAGGAGAAATAAAATTCATCCGCCGTTTAACATTAGCTTTTTATCCGCGGTTTCATATTATTTACAGTTTTTCTGCAGTCGGCAATTTAATTTTAGATCTTCATTTAGATTCCCGTCGGCCGATGCATAAAATTGGCATTAGGACTTCAGAAAGTGGAGAAAGTGCAGTGGTACAAAAAGAAGCAGAAAGAATAAAAAAAATTTTAATTAATTTGTAAAAGTGCGAAATAAATCCTACACTTTTCAGCGGGGTATTAGACCCCGCCGAAAGGCTCTAATTTTTTGTCCCCAAAGCAAGAACGGTGGGGTATTTTAAAAGGTGCGGGATAAAAATAACAAAATAAAAAATTCTTGACAAGCATAGAAATATAATATATTATAACTAGTAATATTTGACAAAATATTATTTTTATGCTAAACTATAATTGTTAAAATTGTTTTAACTAATAAATTTCATTTGTTAATAATTTTTTAGCTGAAATAAGCCAAAAATATGGCAGAATTATCAAATAAAAATTTTGCAGTACAACAAAAAGAGGGCAATGTTTTTCCTTCTGACTTAGTATTGAAATTATTAGAGGGGTTAAATTCACGAACTAAAAATATTATTATCAAACGTTTTGGCTTAGATGGCCAAGAAAAACAAACTTTAGAGCAAATTGGGCGCCAGTATGGCATTACTCGCGAGAGGGTAAGACAAATTCAGAGCGCGGCCTTGCGGGAATTTAAAAAATCGCAAAAGATTAAATATTTAGAGCCGCTCGAAGAACAATTAAAATCTTTATTACAAAAAAATGGCCATGCAATGGAATATCAAAATTTAGTTAAATCTTTTAAAGAAAAAATTAATGATCCAAAGCTCCACGGAAATCATTTAGAATTTGCCTTGACTTTATCTCCGCATTTTGAAAATGTATCTGAAAATGAAACAAACAGGCGCGGCTGGAAAACAAAAAATGTGTCAAAAGATATACCAGAGAAAGTAATTCAAATTTTTTGTGATATTTTACAAAAAGAAAAAAAACCTTTGCCTGAAGATCACGCAGTAACTGTTGTTCTTAACCATAATCAAGTCAAAAATTTATCCGAAGAAGCAAAGACTCGTGAAGCTATTTTATCATATTTTAATCTGTCAAAAAAAGTTCTAAAAAATCCTTTTGGCGAGTGGGGGCTGACGCTGTGGTCAGAAATTTTACCACGCGGCGTGAAAGATAAGGCATATTTAGTTTTAAAAAAGGCGGGAAAGCCTTTGCATTTTCGCGAAATTACAAATTTAATCAATGAAAAAGGTTTTTCAAAAAGACCAGCCAATGCTCAAACCGTGCATAATGAATTAATTAAAGATAAACGATTTGTTTTAGTTGGTCGGGGAATGTATGCTTTAGTTGAGTGGGGTTATCGGCCAGGAACAGTGATTGATGTGGTTAGCGCGGTTTTAAAAGAAGCAAAAACAGCTTTGGGCCGCGAGGAAATCGTAAAGAAAGTTTTGAAACAGCGAAAAGTAAAAAAGAACACAATTATTTTGGCTTTGCAAAATAAAGAAAAGTTTGAAAGAGTCGGGGAAGGAATGTACAAACTCGCGGAGTAAATTCCAAATTACAAGCACCAAATTCTGTCCCTGCGGGACATCTTCCGAAGGGAGGCAAATAAACTCAAAATTCAAATATCAAATGACCAAAACATCAATATTTTGAATTTGTAATTTTGGTCATTGGGATTTATTTGTGATTTGGAATTTGAGATTTGGAATTTTTTATAATTGATATCCAAACAAAAACTATAAGATAGCTACCAGCTACCCGTTGCTAGCTGCCAGTTTTAGCTCTCAACTAATTTATGATGGATTTTTTGCAGAATCTTCCGCCATTAGCTTTGAAGGAAACATTTTCTGAATTTTGGTATATTTGGAAAGTATATTTTTTAAAAACATGGTGGGTTTTGCCGCCAATTTTTTTATTTATCATTTATTATATTTGGCTTTTTTTTAAACGCGAAGCCTATCTGAAATCTATAAAGTGGGTTTTTTTAGCTATTTCAGTGCCTCAAGAAAGCGAGATTAATCCTAAATCAATGGAGCAAGTAATTGCTGGTTTTTACGGCATTAAGGGTGATCCAAATTTTGTCGAGAAATATTGGGAGGGGCAAGTTCAGTTGCATATGAGTTTAGAATTAGTGGGGATTGACGGCCATATTCGTTTTGTTGTTGGCACACCAGAGAAATACCGTGATTTAGTGGAAGCAGGTATTTATGCTTATTATCCAGAAGCAGAAATTTTAGAAATTGAAGATTATGCTAAATATATGCCGAAGATGTTTCCTAATGATAAATATGAAATGTTTGGCACGGAATTTGTTTTGACAAAACCAGATGCCTATCCGATTCGGACATATCAAGAATTTTCTAATGAATTATCAGAAGAAAGATTTATTGATCCTGTTGCGGCTATTACCGAAGTGATGTCAAAATTAAAAGAAGGAGAACAAATTTGGCTGCAATGGTTAATCGGACCAACTGGTGATAAATGGAAAGAGGCGGGAGAGAAATTAATAGCTAAACTTATTCATTTAAAACTGGAAAAAAAAGAGGATTTTGTCCAAAAAAATATTCTATCCCTTTTGCATGGGGCGCAAAAAGGAATTGAAAGCGCTGCCGGAGTGCCGGAAGCTGGAGCAAAAGAAGAATACGAGCCGATTTCTTGGATGCAGCATTTGCCGCCTTCTGAAAAAGATGTTGTTGAGGCAATTGGAAGGAATATTGCAAAAATCGGCTTTAAAACAAAGTTTCGTTTTATTTATATTGCCAGAAAAGAAATTTTTGATAAAACAAGAAGAAATGCCGTTTTGGGAGCAGTCTCTTTATTTAATACTCTCAATTTAAATGGATTTAAAGTGCATAAAAAAATGAAAACAAAAGTAGACTATTTTAAATTTCGAATTCCTTATCGTCAGCGGAGGATTACGCGGTATTTTAAAGAAAGGACAATAAAAAAAGGCATTAATCCTTTTGTTTTTAATATTGAGGAATTAGCCACTGTTTTTCATTTTCCTTATGTAACAGTCAAGTCGCCAACTATAGCTCGTACAGCGGCAAAAAAAGCTGAACCACCTGTTGATTTACCCATTTCTTGAATAACAACTAATAACCACTAACAACTAATAACTTATAACTAATAACTATTGCCCCATATCTGTTACCTTTATGTTAAAACAAAATCAGGTTGCTATCTTTGGAGAAACAAATTTTCGCAACCAGAAAGTAAAATTTGGTATTAAGCCTGACGATCGGCGTCGTCATATGTATTTAATTGGCAAAACAGGAATGGGCAAGACAAATTTAATGGAACATATGGCTATTTCAGATATTCAGGCAGGTAATGGTTTATGCGTTGTTGATCCTCATGGCGAATTCGCTGACAAAATGCTGGATTATGTGCCAACTCATAGAGTTAATGATGTTGTTTATTTTAATCCTGGAGATATGGATTGGCCGATTGCTTTTAATGTTATGGAAGCAGTTGACCCACGTTATAAACATTTAGTTGCTTCGGGTTTAATTGGTGTTTTTAAAAAAATTTGGGCAGATTCTTGGGGACCGCGGCTGGAATACGTTTTGCGAAATGCCATTTTAGCCTTGCTGGATTATCCCGGTTCAACTCTTTTGGGTATTATGAGAATGCTGGTGGATAAAAACTTTCGCAAGAAAGTGATAAGACAAATTAAAGATCCAGTCGTTAAATCTTTTTGGGTTGATGAATATTCTAAATATCCTGATCGTTTTCAGGCAGAAGCTATCGCTCCTATTCAAAACAAAGTTGGCCAATTTTTGTCTATTTCTTTGATCCGCAATATTGTTGGACAAGTGAAATCAAAAATTGATATGCGAGAGGTTATGGATAATAAAAAGATTTTGCTTTTAAATTTAGCAAAAGGAAAAGTTGGCGAGGATGCTTCGGCACTTTTTGGAGCGATGGTGATTACCAAAATACAACTGGCGGCAATGTCGCGAGTAGATGTTCCAGAGTCACAACGAACTGATTTCTATCTTTACGTTGATGAATTTCAAAATTTTGCCACAGATGCCTTTGCCGATATTTTATCAGAGGCGAGAAAGTATCATTTGAATTTAATTATTGCTCATCAATACATTGGCCAATTAGAAGTAGGCGGCTCAACAAGAGTTCGCGATGCAGTTTTTGGCAATGTGGGAACGATTGTTTCTTTTCGCATCGGAGCGCAGGATGCAGAGTTTTTGGCGCGGGAATTCGAACCTATATTTAACGAAAATGATTTAGTCAATTTAACCAAATTCAATATTTATCTGAAATTGATGATTGATGGGGTGGCTTCAGCGGCTTTTTCGGCGATTACTTTGCCGCCGGTCTGGAAAAAATTTGGCAATCGCCAAAAGATTGTCCGTGTTTCTCGTGAGCGTTACGCGGCGAGCCGCGAAATTGTTGAGGATAAAATAGCTAGATGGTCAGGAATGGAAGAAAGTGAGGGCGGAGAAGATGAGGATGAGGAAATGCCACAAAAAGATGAAACACGAAAAAAACCTTCGCGTCAGGATATTCCTATTCCCGAAGATTTCAAGCGGCGCGGGAAAGAACCATTTAAAAAAGAAGATATTCATCAGCCGTTTAAAAAAGCGTTTGAGCAGTTAAAAAAGATTGATTAACTATTATTCAATTAACGAATTAACGTATTACGAATTTAAGTCGAGCAGAGCTCGACAATAATTCGTTAATCCGCAATTCGTTAATAAATAATTTTTAAATTATGTCAAATGAAACACAAATCTCAAAACCCAAATTTCCTTGGGCACGATTTTTAGCCGTCTCAATTTTCTATGTTATTATCACCCAAGTTATCCACACCGTCGCGGCTATGCTGACAATGAAGTATTATTTAATGGAAGAATATTTTCCTATCTGGTCGCGCATTATGATGCCTGCTGAAGGCGCGCCGTCAACCTCTTTTTATTATTATTCGTTAGCGTTTGGGTTTATTTCCGCTCTGCTTTAGTCTATTGGATTATAAAAAGCGGCTTGCCGGGAAAAACAGCGATAAAAAAAGGCTTAGTCTATGGATTTTTAGTCTTTCTGGTCGCCGGCATTCCCGGTTATTTAGCGATGATTTTATTGTTTAATTTGCCAATGGCGTTGGTTATTTTTTGGACAGGTGAGAGTTTAATCATCTATATTTTAAATGGGTTGATTGTGGGGAAAATTATGAAGTAAGATATTAGATAAAAGATAATAGATGTTAGTATTTTTGAGAACATCATCTAAAATCTATTATCTAATATCTACCATCTAATACAAAAACCATGATCAAAACAAAGACTATTTTAAGCGCGCTGATTTTTAGCGTGGGATTTTTGTTGCTTTGCGGTTTTTTTGTCCACGCTCAAGCCGCGATTACGAAAATGGAAGAATCTTGGAGTTCTTCTGGCGATGATCAGGCTTCTGCTTTGTATGGTTTTACTACCGCAACAGCTGGAGATGTTAATGGCGATGGATATGATGATGTGATTGTTGGAGCCCAGGGTTATAATTCAAATACTGGTAAAGTTTATTTATATTTAGGAAGCGCAAATGGCGTGAGTACGGAAGCTGATTGGACCTCAACAGGCGATAACACAACTGGGGATAATTATGGTGTGCGAGTTGCGGGAGCTGGAGATGTAAATGGCGATGGTTATGATGATGTAATTGTTGGCGCTGAAGGAGCAAATGGTCATGCAGGCAAAGCTTTTGTTTATCATGGTTCAGCTTCTGGCTTAAGCTCTTTTGCAAACTGGACCTATACCGAAAGTCAGGCTAATGCTTTTTTAGGTTTTTCGGTTGCCAGCGCTGGTGATGTGACTGGCGATGGTTATGATGATGTAATTGTTGGTGCTTATAAATATGACGCAACAAATGCTGATGCAGGGAGAGTTTATCTTTTTTTGGGAAGCGCAAGCGGTTTGAGTGGGACAGCAAGTTGGCAATCTTCTGGCGATGATCAGGCAGGAGCCTGGTATGGCCGGCGAGTAATGTCAGCTGGTGATGTAAATGGTGATAGTTACGATGATGTTTTGGTTGGTGCAGATCAATATGATGCTTCTGGCACAGACACAGGCAAAGCTTATCTTTATTATGGCGGGGTGGCTGGTTTAAGTGTCCTTGCGGTTTGGATTTCTTCTGGCGATGACCAGGCTGGGGCGAGGTTTGGCATGAGTGTTTGGGGTGAGGATATTAATAATGATGGTTATTCTGATATTATTATTGGCGCCCATCAATACACCACCAGCAATTCTCAAGCTGGCAAAGTTTATCTTTATTTGGGCAATGCTACCTGGCCAGCCAGCACCCCTACTTGGACTTCTTCTGGCGATGATCAGGCAGGAGCCTGGTATGGTTTTTCTGCACCAACAGTTGGTGATGTAAATGGCGATGGATATAAAGATGTTTTTGTTGGTGCAGTGCGTTATGATAATTCTGCCGGTGTTAATACTGGAAAATCCTATCTTTATTTAGGCAATGCAAATAGTTTAAGTAGTTCGATAGAATGGGCTGTGGAGGGCGATCAAGCAAATAGTGATCCAAATGGCGGGGAGCGGCTTGGTATCAGCACAGCCGGAGCTGGCGATGTAAATGGCGATGGCAAAGATGAAATTTTAATCGGCTCTGAAGGCTACAATACAAGCGCGGGTAGAGCCTGGGTTTATACGAACAATGCTATTTTTTCTATTTCAATTAATTCTGGCGCCCAGTATGCAAATTCGCAAACCGTAACAATTACATCTTCGGCTTCTACTTCATCGGATCCAGCACAAATGATGGTTTCTGAAAATTCGGATTTTGCAAGTAGCTCTTGGGAAAGTTATTCGGCAGATAAATCTTTTACTTTATCATCAGGTGATGGAGAAAAAACTGTTTATGTTAAATTTGGAGACGGCAGTGGCGGCCAGACGCAAGCAGTTAGTAATAGCATTATTTTAGATACTACCGCGCCAAGCACTTCTGTTGCGCCGCGAGCCGCCAGATACAAAAATATTCAAACTGTTACTTTAACGAGTCAGGATAGCGGTTCTGGCGTGGATAAAATTTATTACACTACTAATACAAAAACACCTTTGGGATTTTTTAAAGTTTATACTAAACCTTTTAAGTTGAGTCAGGATACCACTTTGAGATATTTTGCTCAAGATGAAGCAGGAAACCAAGAGCAAGTCAAAACAAAAAAATATATTATCAAATCGGCAAAATTCGTCTTTAACAAAGCAAAGAAATACCAAATAAAAATCAAAAAGAAAAATAAAAAATACTCTGCTAATGACTTTACCTTTCTTTTTAAAAAACTTCCCAAGTTTCTTAAAGAACCAAAATATTATTTGGAGATTCAAAGATTCAAAAAATACCCCCAAGATTACCAAAATGCCAAACAGTCAATCCTTAAGAAATATTGGCAAGTCAAAACAAATCTAAATGAATACCAATCTGAAAACAAAAAGAACAATTTTAAAATAAATTTTGTCTTCAAATACACAAATAAAGAACTCAAGGCCCTAAAAAGAAAAAATAAAAATTTAAAAGAAAAGAATCTTGTGCTAAAATATTATTATCCACAGAAGAAAGCTTGGTATAAGGCAGTAGCCAAACACAACAAAAAGAAAAATATTTTTACTATTACGATTTTTAGCTTTAATTTTCAAAACAATTTGTTCACCATTGGACAGAAATAATAAAATGTTTAACTTACGATGTTAAACAATATGTGCTATAATATAAACATGGCAAAACATCCGCCAAAATCATTACAAGGCTATTTGTGGTCAGTTGATGTAAAACATTTAGATGTTGAAAGCGATAAAGTTTATATTATCCATCAAATTTTAGTCTATGGAGATTTTGAGGCATTAAAATGGTTATTCGAAAATTATTCATTAAAAGAAATAACAGAAGTTTTTATTAAATATCCCCAGAAAATTTATCCAAAGAATATTTTTAATTTTGTGAAAAATTTCATTTTACCACTTGGAGATTTAAAACTTGATGAAGATAAATATGTTACTTCAATTTTTGGAAAAATTAGACCGAGAGCGCCCGCCAAAGGATTTTTTGGGAACTTGAGGTATTTTCAAAAGAATTTGTTTTGGCTGGTGGCACTGCTTTAATGTTTCAAATTGGCCACCGCTTGTCATATGATTTTGATTGCTTTTCTGAAAAAGAATTAAAAAGAACTCTTCCACGAAAAGTAAAAAGAATTTTTGGCAGTAAAATTTCTATTAAGCTTGAAACAAGCGAACAATTCAGTTTTTTAACTAGAGAAAAAATAGGTATAACTTTTGCTATTCATCTTTATAAACCTTTAAAAAAGCCGATAAAGACTAAATCTATTCCCGTTTTTCATTTAGAGGATTTAGTGGCAAATAAAGCGTATACGATTGGCCGTCGAGGAGCTTGGCGAGATTATGTTGATTTATTTTTCATCTTAAAATGGAAAATTAGTTCTTTTAAGAAAATAATTAAAGATACTGAACAGAAGTTTAATGGAGAATTCAGCCCTAAATTATTTTTAAACCAATTAGTATATTTTGATGATTTGAAAATTCTGCCAGTAGAGTTTTTAAAGGAAATTTATACACCCAAACAAATTCAAAATTTCTTAAAACAAGAAGTCAGAAAATATTTGGAAGATTTTAAAAGAAAAATAAAAATTAAAAATTAAAATCATACTACGCTTCAAGAGAACGATTTTAATCTATTATGATTAATTGTTTGATTAAAGTTGTGGTACGGGGTATGCGCAAACTCACTATGCTTGTAGGAGTTATCTTCCTGCTTGCTCAAATGCTATTTTTATTAGCGCCAAAATTGGCAAGTGCTAATGGTATCACGCCACTTGTTGAAACGCAAACGCGTTCTGTGGCGACAAATTTGGGATTGTATGGCGCCTACACTTGGGATATTGCTCGGGATCCCAACAGCAACTATGTTTACCTGGCAGCAGGCTACACGCCAAATGGATTTTTTCGATCAGCAGACGGCGGTTTAACTTGGAGCGGTCTTCCGAAAAATGTAGATTATGGTTCAGGTCAAGAAGTAGAGGTAAATTCAGCCAATAGCCATGTTTATGCTCTTTTGAAATCATTTATCGTCAGCACAGATAATGGCGCGACTTTTGTTGAGCGCACCGAAGCAGGCACAAATAATTCAAGTTTTATCTATACGCAAGGAAAGATCTTTTTAGGGGGTGGTGATGGTACTGTAAAAATCAGTTCTGATGAAGCTGTGAGTTTTTCAACTGTAACTATTGAGGCTGGAACAGTAATAAGATCTTTAGCCGCTTCTAGCGATGCTTTATATGCGATCAGCCGGAATTATGGCACTAATATTTTCAAACTTTATAAAAGCACAAATTGGGGTAGCGCCTGGACAGATTTAAATATCGCCGCTAGCGGTATTACCCAGCCAGAAAAAGTGGTAGTTAATCCAAACACTGATCATGTGTTTTTACTTCCTACTTCGTCTTCAGGCGAAAGTGCTTATCGGTCAGCAGACGGTGGGGCTAGCTGGACAGTTCTTGCTTCAACTACGCCAGCAAGCGGTAATGCCTCTTTTGACTCAACTGGCAGAATGTATATGGGCTGGAAATATTCAACTGATGAAGGTGATAGCTGGACAGTTTTGCAAATACAAGGGAATTATGCCCATTCAATTTTTGTTGATCCAACAGACGATAACATTCTTTACGATACAACCGCTCCGGGATTTTCTAAAAGCGCAGATCGCGGCTTAACTTGGACAACTTCTGTTGAAGGCATTACAGGCACAGCAGTCTTAGATGTTGTCCAAGCCAAAGATAAAAATATTGTTTGGGTAGCCACGCAAAACGGGTTAGCAAAGACTGTTAATTTTTTATCTGACGTTCCGACTTGGCAATATCCGATTTCTACTGCCCCCGATGGCACGATTTATTCCAGTGGTCGAGATTCAATTTGGGTAAAGCCTGACGATTCAAATAAAGTTGTGGTCAGTAATTCCGCGGCAATTATGTATAGCACTGATGGCGGAACAACCTGGGCAACAGCGACAACGGCGATAGATATGGCCAATAAAGTAGCATTGCAGATTGTTGGCGATAAAAATAATATTTTATACGCCGCAGTTGGGTCGACCACAGGAGACTACGCCGCTATTGGTGGGGTAATGAAGAGTACGGATGACGGTGCAACCTGGCAAAGTTTAGATTTTCCTTCTAATGCCGCAACACAATCAGTGGCTGTTGCGAAAAATGGTGATCTTTATGTTGGCGCGGGAGTCAAAGCCCACCAGCTCGCTACTTCTGAAACAGTTAAGGGTCTTTATAAATACGATAAAAGCGCGGATAAATGGTCAAAACTTGATTTGCCAAACCTTCACTACCCCGCAGTAATAGTTGATCCCGAAAATGCCAATGTAGTTTATGCTTTAGCTACTGGTTGGCCATCGAGCAAAAAAGCAGGATTTTACAAATCTACTGATGCGGGCGCCACTTGGACACACGTTACTTCAGGTTTGTCGAATTTTATAGAGTTTACCACAATGACTGTGCAAAAATCCACCCGTCCAAATACACTTTATTTAGCAGGAACAAATAAAGATTACAAGGGCGTAATTTATAAATCATCAGATCTAGGTGAAAGATGGGGTTTATTTTATACTGGTTTGATTAATGAAGAATTTAATACTTTGCTTTTTGATGGTCTTTTAGGCGGCAATGAGCGCGGACTCTACAGCTTAAAATCTAAAGCAAAAGTAGGAGTGGCAGCAAGTGCGAAAACTGTTAAAAAAGGCAAAAAAGTTGCTTTTACAGTCACGCTTAAAGACGCAGCAACCAAGAAGAAATTAAGTAAACGTTATGTTGCGCTTTATAAAAAAGTTGGCAAGAAATGGGTGAAGGTTAAAACGAAAAAAACTAATAAAAACGCAAGAGCTGTCTTTTCGGCGAAAGTAAAGAAAAACATTATTTTCCAAGTGCGGTTTAAGCCAAAGAAAAAATCCGACAAATCAGAATACGCGCTTTCAAAATCAAAGAGGATAAAAATAAAAGTGAAATATTAAAATTCAAAATCCAAATGACAAATGTCAAATCAAATCCAAAATCCTAATGTCAAATTAACTCCACCTAGCCCCGAACCAGAACCCTCGGTTCGATACGGGGCAGGCCTCCCCTTATATTAAGGGGAGGAATGGAGGGGTTACGAATTTGGGATTTGAAAATTTTAACTCAAGTTTATGAAACCCCGTTAGAAATTTACTTTTTGTCGAAAGTTATATTTCTAGCAGGGTTTCATTTAAGATTTAAAACTATGAGAAATTCATCAGGGATTTCTAACGGGATGAAAAAACTCATTTTAGCCGCAGTTGGATTACTTTTAATCTTTCCAACTTTAACATTCGCAAGTGGTTACAATTCTTGGACAAGGCAGCGTCTTGGGCCAAGTACAGGTTATGGTGAGCCAAAAATGTCGGCTAACGGAAAATATATGGTTGTTCAAAAGATGGCAGGGCCGATTCATACCGGCACTTTTTGGTTTTTTAAGGTAAAGGGCGCAAAACCTCTTTGGCGCTATAAAGGAAGCAAAATTTTTGATTTAGCAATTTCCAAAAAAGGGGATTATGTTGCCGCGGTTGGCAGTAAGATTCAGCTTTTTTCAAAAAAATCAAAAAGGCCGCTTTGGTCAAATAACTTGGGAGTGAGTGTTATGGACAGCGTAGCGATTACCCCTGATGGGAATTATATTGTCACCGGTGATCGTTTTGGCACGGTTTTTCTTTTTGAAAAAGGAAATAGAAATTCTATTAAGACCTGGCGCGTTTTTCCTGGTGAATTTGTTAACAAAGCGGTTATTTCCTCTGACGGCAAGTATCTTGTAGTAGGTTCGGATCTAGGCGTTGCATTATTAGATCGAAATAAAAACAATCCGGTTTGGAAATATAAAACAAAGGAAGCAGATGGAAGCGCGGATAGCATTTTACATTTGTCGATGTCTTCCTCTGGCAAATATTTTGTTGCTACGACAAGTCAAGGAGATAATTTGTATTTATTTAACAAAAATAAAAGAAAGCCAAAATGGACATATCATCAGGATAGTTTTCATCCTATTTAATGCTTCAATTTCTTCTGACGGCAAGTATATAACATTAGCAAGCAATGATAAGTATTTAGGCTTTTTGACTAATAGCAACGTGCCAAAATGGACTTTTGAATTAGACGGCAGACAGCCAGACGTTAGCCAATCTGCTAACGGCAAATACATTGCTATTGCTGATAATCTGGATTATCTTTATCTTTTTGATCGGACATATGGAAGTTCACAGCGGCCATTTAGAATTTATGAGGGTGCTTTTCCTGATGCTTTAACTTTAAGCAGTAAAGGAGATAAATTAGTTTATGATGAACGAGATTTGCATTATCAGGAAATTATCCCAGGTGTATTATCCGATTTGCAGGATAGAGCGGCAATTTATGTTAAGGGTCAAGATATGAATATACGGATTTTTGCGACAAATCCAGGCAAAGCAAGAAGAATGAATGTCCAGGTGCGGCTGTCATTGCCTACTATCGCTTGGTGGGAAAATATCGGCGATCAAGTAAAAAATGAAAATGATAATTTAGTTTCAAAAGCAATAAGTTTATTAATGGAAGGGTATGGCGGGGATACAATTTATGACAAAACTTTTACTTTTGAAGCGCAGAAAAGCAGGACAATCAGCGAAACATTTGAAGTGCCGGCCTTAAACCAGCCAGACTGGTATAATTCTTGGTATATGTCTTTTTTGAGCGGAGGAAGTATTTTAATTGGCCGATTAATTGATAAATTAGGCGATGCTTTGGAATATGTTTTGCCGGATGTAATTGCTAATACTATTACTGCTGGATTGCGAACAATGAGCGAAGGCGGAAACCCAACTTTTTATCCAACTATTGGTTTGGGTAAAGTCATTTTGTCTGATCCAGACACCGGCGAAGTTATAGATTCCGATACCTTTACTTTTGCCTTTATACTTTCGTAAAATTATTGGTGACAGTCACTAATCGGTAACTGTCACCTTTTTTGTAATTGTGTTGAAAAAAATAAAATTGATAGTAAAATCTATAGTGACTGTTACAGAATGTGACAGTCACTATGTTTTTATTCTGATGCCAGGCTAAATAGTAAATCGATATGGTTATAAAAAACTCAAAATTTGAATATAACAATTTTGATGCTATAGCATCAAAATTGTTAGCAGTAAAAAAAGTTGATTTTGGCCAAAAAATTAAAATTTTCTCTGGGCGAGGTCGAAAAGTCATTGTCGCGATGTCTGGCGGAGTAGATAGTTCAGTAGCCGCAGTGGTTTTGAAAAGCCAAGGTTATGATGTCCGCGGTGTCTTTATGCATTTTTGGACGGAAAAGTCAAATGACGAGCTAGAATACCATGTTCAAAATCGTTGTTGCTCCATTGAGGCGCAAGAAATGGCGCGGAGAGTGGCCCAGAAACTTAATATTCCCTTTTACACTTTGAATTTTGAAAAAGAATTTAAAAAATATGTTGTGGATTATTTTATTTCTGAATATGAGGCGGACAGGACGCCAAATCCATGTGTGATGTGCAATAAGTGGATAAAGTTTGATTTTCTGTTGAGTAAAGTTAAGGCGCTCGGAGCTGATTATTTAGCAACCGGTCACTATGTTATAAAATCCGAAATTCGAAATCCGAAATCCGAAACAAATTCAAAATTACAAATTCGAAATTCAAAACAAAATGTCATCCCAAGCTCTTCGACTTCGCTCAGGACAGGCTTCGTCGAGGGATCTCATAGCCAAGAAATTATTTATAAATTATTTAAAGCAAAAGATAAAAACAAAGATCAATCATATTTTTTATATAATTTGACACAAAGACAACTTGAGCACATTTTATTTCCTATCGGCGATTATACAAAAATTCAGGTACGAGCAATGGCAAAAAAATGGGGTATTCCTTCTGCAGAAAGAAGAGAGTCACAGGAAATTTGTTTTATTTTAGAAAAAGATTACGGCGCTTTTTTGAAAAGATATATCAGAAATGTTAAACAAGGTAAAATTATAGATCAAAGCGGAAAGATTATCGGCCAGCACCAAGGTCTGCCTTTTTATACTATTGGTCAGCGGAAAAAAATTGGAGCATCTTTTGGACCTTATTATGTTTTCGCCAAAGATATAAAGAAAAATATTTTATATGTAACCAACGACCCAAAAGATAAAAGATTGTTTTCTGGTAGTTTAATTGTTGAAAAAGTTAATTGGATTTCCGGCGTTGCTCCAAAATTGCCATTTAATTGTGAAGTGAAAATTCGTTATAGGACCACATCTGAGCCAGCACAAATTGTTAAAAAAATAAAAAATAATTTTTTAATTAAACTTAAAAATCCTGTCCGTGCCGCAACACCGGGTCAGGCAGCGGTAATTTATAAAAAAGAAGAATTAGTGGGCGGAGGAATAATTTTATCCACTTTTTACCCTCTTGATATTAAGTAAGTTTTATGCTATAATTAAAGTAAAGAATCGTTTTAGCGCTTATTTTTAATACAATTTAATACAAAAATACAAATAAAAATATGCAAAATCTTTTTCAGGAAAAGACTATTTTTCGGCTTAGTTTAGGTTTTATTATTTTAAGCCTGTTTTTTTTGCTTATTTTTGGCTTTTCTTTGATCTTAAATAAAGTTCAAGCGGCGGAGATCGGCGCCCCTCGTGTGGATTCGGATAAGGATGGGATTTTAGATTTTTATGAGGTAAATGTTTATGGCACAGATCCAAATAAAGCTGACACTGATGGCGATGGCTATCATGATGATATGGAATTAATGTGGGGCCATGATCCTTTAAATCCTAATCCAGAAGCAAAATATCTTCTTTCAACTTTTTCGCCTTTTTTGCGCACTTCAGACGCTTATGTTTCAAGACATTTGACAGTTAAAGGAAATTTAGTTGCCGACGACATTGTAAAAATCGCCAAAGATTTGAAAGTTTATGGGCCGGCAAGATTTGAGCAAAATGTAGTAATACAGGGGTCAGCTAATTTTCAGGGTTCGCTTTTTGCCAAGGGTAAGAAACCGCTGGCCATTAAAGATAATTTAAAAGTATCAAAAAATTTAATAGTTAAAAAAACTATTACGACAAAAAATCTTGTTGTTACTTCGCGAATGACAGTAGAAGATTTGACTTTAGCGCGAGGCGGCAAAAACCGGCCAGCAGTCGGCGGGGCGATAAATAAACCCTTAATTATTAGCGGAAAAAATGAAGCCACCGGAGATTGGATAACAACAGGAAGTATATTTTTGCGGCAAGTGCCTGACGGAGGAATGATTTATTTTCCTTCGGAAGTGAAATTAAATTCCGATGCCGTAATAAATTTCACTATAAATGCGGAAGGAGTAAAACTTAGATATAATAATCAGGAATTTACTTGGTCAGAATATACAAATCTTAAAATTCAGGAAATAAGTAATTTGCCGGAAGGCGACCGTTATCCGCTTCATTCATTCTTTTCTTTTATAGAAGAAAAGATTTTATCTTCGGATAATAAGATTATCGGATTTAAATATAAAATTTATACGTCAACGAGCGACGGTGGTTTGGATTTAACCAATTTTGCGCCGATTTCTTGGATTGCCTACGGCGTCGAGGATTAGAATCGATAAAGTAAATTTACAAAAAATTTAATTAAAGAAAGGGGGTGAGAAATTATGAAAAAAACATTAATTATAGTTTTAGCAGTTATTTTAACTTTGGCAGCAACAACTGCCGTTTTTGCTAAGAGTAAAAAAGCAAAAATCTGGTCAGGAAAGAAATTAACAAAAGTAGTCAAATCAATCAGAAAATCAGTCACGACTTTACAGACGAAAGTCGCGGCATTAGAAGCGTCAGATGCAGAAGCAGTGCTTACAAAAACTTATGAAGGAACAATTGATTTGACAGGTAATGGCGATAAAACAACATCTTGCGAAAATAGTGGTGTAACCGTGACTTGTCATTGGAAAGAAATTTCAGTTCCGGAATTAGATTTAACGAAATCGCCAAATGTTCAAGTGTTGTTTAAGGGAGCGATAGAACAAGATTCAGCAAGAGAAGATTTAGGTGTGATAGATTTGCCAACAGGAGCATGGAGTAGTGGCGCAATGACAAATGCGGGAAGGGACTCATTTGCTTTGGATAACGGCAAAGTTTATATTTTATACAAGGCAAGCGATGGCACTTCTCTGACTGACGGTGCTTATAAAGTAATTTTGACTTATAAGAAATAAATGAACCCGACCCGGTCTCGATGCACATCGGGACCGGGTATTACGAACGTCATAATAAAAAATAAATAGAATTTCAAAAGCGCCTTATAAACTTACGGGGCGCTTTTGGTTTTCTTTACTATTTTGTTATTTTAGGTTATTATAATTAAGAAGAATAATAATTATTAAAAATATGGGCGATTTTACTGATCCAAAATTAAGGCTTCAAGAAGAACTTGATGATTTATATGAAGAAATTGCTCGCCGCGAGAAGCGGCAGCAAGAATTAGAAGAAGAGATGGCAAAAATTTCTCGAGAAAAAGAACTCTTAGAAGACGAGTTGGAGGAGTTGTATAAAGAAGAAGAAAGATTGAAAAGGGAGATTGAAAAAATTGAAGTTGAGGGATAATTTTAAAATCCAAAATCCAAAGTTCAAATGTCAAATCAAATCTAAAACCCAAATGACAAATATTTTATTTTTTGGATTTTGAGCTTTGAGCTTGATTTGGAATTTAGATTTTGACATTTGGGTTTTAATTATGTTTTCTTACGAACTTCGCACTAAATTTTTAAATTTTTTTAAACAAAAAGACCACAAAATTCTGCCTTCTTTTTCTTTAATTCCTCGCGATGATCCATCGGTTCTTTTGACTACCGCGGGAATGCAGCAATTTAAAGGATGGTTTTCGGGTATAGAAACTCCAAAATATTTAAGGGTTGCGACCTGCCAAAAATGTGTAAGAACATCAGACATTGAAGAAGTTGGAGATAAGACTCATTTGACATTTTTTGAAATGTTGGGGAATTTTTCTTTTGGAAATTACTGGAAAAAAGAAGCAATTACCTGGAGTCTGGAGTTTTTAACAAAAGAATTAAAGATTAATCGTAAAAGAATTTCGGCGACAATTTTTAGAGGCGATAAAGGTGTTTCGCGCGACAATGAATCATATAAGATTTTAAAAAATTTAAATTTTGACGATGATGAAATTAAAGAGAGAAATCGGCAGGACAATTTTTGGGGGCCGACGGGAAGCGAGGGTCCTTGCGGCCCGACAGTGGAATTTTATGTTGATGAGGTGGAGGTTTGGAATTTGGTTTTTAATGAATACTACAAGACAAATCCCAAATCCCAAATCCTAAATTCTAAACAAATTCAAAATTCAAAATTCAAAATTCAAAAATTAAGAAATAAATCTTTAATTCCGTTAAAACAAAAAGGAGTAGATACGGGGATGGGGCTGGAGCGGGTTTTAGCGATTTTAAATAATAAAAAAAGTGTCTATGAAACTGATTTATTTGAATCTTTAATCTTTAATCTTAAATCTAAAATCTTAAATCTAAAATCTATTAGAATAATTTGTGATCATGTTAAAGCGGCGGTGTTTTTAATTTCTGATGGTGTTGTGCCGTTAAATATTGAACAGGGATACGTTTTACGGAGATTAATAAGGCGAGCAATTCGGCATCTATATTTACTTGATATTAAAAAAGAAAACATATTATTAGAGTTAGCAAAAAACGTTATTGAAATTTATCAAAAAATTTATTCGGAACTTTCACAAAATAAGAACAAAATTTTTAAGGAATTAAATAAAGAACAGGAGAAATTCGGCAAAACATTAGGACGCGGTTTGCGTGAATTTGAAAAAATATATAAATCATTGATCATCAATCATCAATCATTAATCAATGGAGTCGCTGTTTTTCATTTATATGATACTTATGGTTTTCCATTAGAACTGACTCGCGAATTGGCAAATGAAAAAAATATGAAAATTGATGAAGCAGGTTTTTGGCAGGAATTCAAAAGACATCAACAAATTTCTCGCGCCGGCATGACCAAAAAATTCAAGGGCGGATTGGCAGAACAAAATCTAAAAACAACAAAATTACACACCGCGACGCATCTTTTACATCAAGCTCTGCGCCAGATTTTAGGCAATCATATTAAACAGATGGGATCTAATATAACAAGCGAGCGGTTGCGCTTTGATTTTTCCCATCCCAAAAAATTAACTTTTGATGAAATTAAAAAAGTTGAGAATTTGGTTAATCAGAAAATAAAGGAAAAATTAAAAGTAGATTTTTCCGAAATGCCTTATCAAAAAGCAATAAAAGAAGGCGCTTTTGCATTTTTTAAAGAGAAATACCCGGAAGTAGTTAGAGTTTATAACATCGGAAACTTCAGTAAAGAAATTTGCCGCGGACCGCATGTAAAAACGACTTCTGAACTCGGACATTTTAAAATTACAAAAGAAGAGTCTTCTTCGGCTGGAGTAAGGAGAATAAAAGCGGTTATTGAACAATGATCATTAAACATTAAACATTGATCATTAATCATTAAATTTTATAATGAGGAAAAAAATCACATCGATTATCTTTTTTTCAATATTTATTTTCTTATTATTTAATTTTGTTTTTGCACAGGAGCAGGAAGCAGAAATTAGCCTAGCAAGCGAACCGTCGTTGCCGGAAGAAGGTATTTTTAATCAAGGGATATCGCAAGCTTGCCGTGAAAGCGGACAGTGCACTCAATGCGACGGATTGCAGGTTGCGATAAATATTGTTCACTTTCTTTTTAATATTGCTGGACCGCTAGCGGTGTTGATGATAATTTTAGGCGGATTTTTGTATGTTACATCAGGCGGAAGCGAAGAGCGGGCAAAAACGGCCAAAGGGGCAGTAACCGCGGGAATTGTCGGCTTTGTCATTGTTTTAATTGCTTGGATTGGAGTTGATTTTATTATTAAAATTTTAGGTTATGAAAAAGCTGGCTCCTGGTTTAGGCCGGATTTAGCTTGTCAAAAATTAGAATATGAGGCAGCAGTGAAAACTCCTGGAATTCCTGGCGCCGTCGCGACGGGCGAAATTAAACCAGGAATAAAACAAGGCTGCAACGCTTCATTTCAAGCCGAGGGAGAATATGATCAGTATTTTTTAGATTCAGCAAGAAAATATAATCTTGATCCTTATTATCTTATGGCGATTGCGATGACCGAGACCGGGATAGGCAAAAATATTGGTCCTTCGCCTACCGGCGCTTATGGTATAACACAGTTTCAACCTTCTACTTTTTCTCATTATGCTCCTTCGTCTGCCCCTTTTTCTTGTCAGAAAAAAATCAGCGGCAAAGAATATGAAAGTGGAGCAGGGTTTTGTGTAAGTACAAAAAAGAATCCTGATCCAGATTGCTGCGAGATTAAAGGGAAATATTCAAGATGCGAAAGATATGCAAGAACTTGCGCTGATTGGATTAGAAATAATCCTGATGAACTAATTGATCTTTCGGCAAAATATCTTTCCCAATTGAAAGATAAATATGGCAGTTATGATGTGGCTTCAGCAAAATACAATGGCTGCGGTCAGAACAGCGCTCCTTGTGATTCCAGTCATCTATATGCCCAAAAAGTTCGCCGTCATTGGAGTAATTTTTGTCAAAATGCCGGCGGCGTTCTTAATTAATTTTAAAATATATGTCCAAAAACAAATTAATTTTATCAGTAATAATTGTAATATTTATTTTATTGTGGGGATTTTGGATTTTTATTTATATTAAAGAAGCAAAAAAACCACAAAAAGAAATAGAGACTAAAACCCCAGTAATTGATAAATCAGAGTTAATTTCTTTATTGACAGTCGGTTCAACCGACAAAATCGCCAAAGAGAAGGCAAATAATATTTCTTCCCCTTTTTTATTTTTCGAAAAAGAGATTATTTATTTTTCCGATGTTGAAAATAAGTTTTTTTCTTACAATCTTGATAATAATTTGGTAAAAGATCTTACGGCAATAAATTTAGAAAACAAAGAAGTTTTAGATGTCAAATATTATCCGCAATTAGAAAAAATATTAATATTTATAAAAAAAGAAGAAAGAACAAAAGACGAAGAAAATTTAGCTTTTCTTATTAATAATCCTTTGACGGAAAAAATAGTATATGACACAAGAACAAAAGAAGTCTTTTTTATAAAGAATCCGCGATATCTCCAGGTTGAATTATTGCCTAATGATAATTTTGTATATTATTATTATGATGAAAAAGAAGGAATAAATGAAATAAATGAAGAAAATCTAAAAAAAGGCGGCCTCGAAAGAAAAGAGTTATATGATTTAAGGATATTTAAAGATTTCGCAAATGTTGAATTCTACGGCATTTATAGCGATAAGTTATATTATTCTTTAAAAGAAAATGATGCCAAATCGTTATTTGCTCTTGATTTAAATTCAAGCGAGAAACTTTCGGCAAAGTCCGAGATGAACAAAAAGATTATTTCTAATTTTAACGCTATTTCTTTCTCGCCGCAGGGCGGTAAGATTTTTTATAGTTCATCTGACGATAAATATTTTTTTATTTATGATTTAGCTAACAATAATTTTAAAGAAATTGAATTCGAAAAAGGTCTTTTGGATAATATTTTGTGGACAAAAGACGAAAAATATTTCTATTATCTTGAAGGAGAGCAAGAAGAAGTAAATGATAAAGGCGACTATTATAATTTAGCAAGAGAAATATGGAAGTTTGATATTGAAAATAATACAAAGGGAATAATTGAAGATTTATCGCTTGAAGGGAAAGTAGGAATAAAAGACGCATTTTTATCTTTTAATGAAAGGGATTTATATTTTGTTAATTTTGCGGACAATAATTTGTATCGTTTATCATTTGAAAATAAAGGGTCTTAAACCTTAAAGCAAGGCTCAGATTCTCAAAATAGGTATACCCAACCGCAGCAAGAGGCTGTCTAAAAACTCGATTTTTTACTTTTCGAGCGAGTGAAGCGAGTCGAGAAATAGCCCATTTAAGCCAAAATTTATTTTCTCGACTCCGCTCGAAAGGTAAATTTTGGCATTCTTAGACAGCCTCAGCAAGCGGCGGGGTTTTAAACAGTAACCCTGTATTTTCTGCGCTCGCTCGTCCCAATAAAAATGAATTTTTATCGGGATCTCACTCGCTTGAAAATAAATGAATATTTTTTCTAAATTATTTTCGAAAAAACTAAAAGAAAATTATGTTTTAGCTCTTGATATTGGGACAGAATTGGTAAAAGCTTTAATTTTGAAAATAGATAAAAATAAAGAAAAAGGAATTATTGTTGGCGTAGGAAGAGCGCCGCAAAAAGTTAGTAATATGGAAGGAGGGGCAGTAACCGATATCGAGGGAACAGTTGCTGTTTGCCGTCAGGCAATCAACATCGCAAAAAAAGAGGGAAAGTTTATTTGTGATCAAGTAATTTTAGGAATTGCCGGCGAACTTGTAAAAGGACAGACAAAAACTATCCATTATAAACGACTTGCTCCGCAGACAAAAATTGATTCAAAAGAACTCAAAGAAATTTTACAAAAAGTTCAATGGCAGTCTTTTGATAGAATGCGTCGATTGCTTTCTTTTGAAACAGGGATTGAAGAATTAGATGTAAAATTAATTAATTCAGCAATTATTGATGTTAGAATTGATGGTTATAAGATAACAAATCCTTTAGGGTTTTGCGGCCGTGATGTCGCAATTTCTATTTTTAATGCTTATGCGCCTTTGATTCATTTTGATGCTTTGCAGACAATTGCCTCGGAGTTAAATTTAGATTTGCTTTCAATCGCGGTTGAACCTTATGCGGTTGCCAAAGCCGTTGTCGAAGATCGATCGGAAGATTTTTCAGCGGTATTTTGCGATGTTGGCGGCGGAACAACTGATTTAGCCTTGGTTAGATCAGGTGGAATTGAAGGAACAAAAATGTTTGCTTTGGGCGGCCGAGCTTTTACTAAAAGAATTGCTCAAGAATTAAATTTAAATTTCAAAAAAGCGGAAGAAATCAAGATAAATTATTCTCTTGGCAAGTTGGACAATAATTTACAGAAAAAAGTAAAAGAAATATTACGCGCTGATTGTAATGTCTGGCAAGCGGGGGTTGAACTGGCATTATCGGAATTTCCAAAAACCGAACACTTGCCTTCAAAAATTTTTTTGTGCGGCGGCGGATCAAGGCTTCCGGAAATAAAACAATTTTTAGAGGATAAAAAATTGCATAAATCATTGCCTTTTGCTAAATCGCCAAGCGTCCAATTTATTCAACCAAAAGACATTGTAAGTCTTAAAGATAAAACTAACAAGTTGACTGATCAACAGGACATTACGCCGATGGGATTGGCAAATTTAGCTTTGGAATTTACAGGCGAAGAGGATTCAGTGCATCATTTTTTTAATAAGACGTTAGAAGTAATTAGAACATAAAGATATGCAGAAAATTTACTTAGAAGCTGATGAAGAAATTACATCTGTTATTGACAAAATTCGTCGAGCAGAAAAAACAGAGGTTGTTTTAATTTTTCCAAAAAAAGCGACAATTATTCGCAGTCTTGTAAGTTTAAAATTATTAAAAAAACAGGCAGAAATATTTAATAGACATCTAATTCTTGTAATTTATGATGAGATTGGTCGCCATTTAGCAAAATCAGCGAATTTTTTGCTCGGAAAGATAACTGATTCCGGAGAGGTAATATTCGAGGAGTCGGCGACAAAAAAAACAGAAAAAAAAGCTAAAGAAATGATCATTGAAGAAAAAGAAAAGATAGAAAAAGAGCCTTATAGTAAATTTTTGAAAGCTTATAGCGAGACAACAAAGAAAGTTTTTTTACTGCCAAAACTCTCGTTAAAGAAATTTTTGCCGATAATTATTATTTTAGCAGCAGTTTTTTGGTATCTTTGTTTTTTTATTTTGCCAAAAGCAGAAATTAAAATTGTTCCAAAAACCGAATCCTATACTAACGAAGAAGAATTAGTGGTTGATAGCAATGTTGATAATATTAATCAGGATAAAAATATAATTCCGGGCAAATTAGAAGCAAAGGAGATATGGGTGACTAAAAAGAAATTTGATGTGAGAGGTGAAAAAGAAATTGGCGATCGAGCTTCAGGAGAAATTATTGTTTATAATAAATTTTCTTCTGAAAACATTACTTTGCCAAAAGAAACTAAATTTCAAGCCGAAGGAAAAACTTTTTTGAGTCTTTCTGATTTTGAAATACCTGGAGCGAAAGTCAAGGGAGGAAAAACTGTTCCTGGCCAGGTAATTGTAAAAGTAATAGCAGAAAAAGGAGGCGATCAATATAACATCAAACCTTCAGTATTTATTTTGTCTTCTTTGCCGCCAATACAACAAAAGGATATTTGGGGAGAAAGTAAAAGTGGATTTTCCGGCGGCACCTCAAAAAAAATAAAAGCAATATCCGAAGAGGATTTAAAACGAGCAAAAAACGAATTGGTAAAAGAGGGGGAAACCCAAGCTAAAGAACAGCTAAAAAATAATCCTGGGCAAGATAAAATGTTTATTGAAAATGCAATATCAGCGGATGTTTTAGAAACAAAAACAGAGGCAAAAGTTGATCAAGAAGCAGTTTCATTTGAAATGGAGGGAAAAATAAGAATCAAGACAATCATTTTTGCTAAAGAAGATTTAAAAAATATTATATTTCGCGAGCTTAATAAAAAATTAGGGGGTAAAAAAATGGTTGTGGATAATAATTTAGATGAGGGTGTTTTGTATGAGGTAAAAAATTTTGACGCAAATCTTGGGAAATTAATTTTTATCGCTAAAATAAATAAGTTAGTTGCCGCCGCCTTTGATACTAAAAAATTAAAAACAGAACTTTTTGGCTTAAATAAGCAACAAATTCAGAAAAAACTTTACGAAAATAAAGAAATTCAAGAGGTTAAAATCAATTTTTGGCCGTTTTGGGTAACAAAAGCGCCAACAAATGAGGCAAAAATAAAAATTATTCTTGACATAAAAAAATAGATTGGTAAAATTATAAATACGAATTGCAAGTAAATTGTTATCTTGCTAATTGCTATCTTGTTATATTGTTAATAAGCTAACAAGATATCAAGATAACAAGCTAACAGTCGTTGTTTAATGGTTAAACAAAAAAATATTATTGAAATGAGGGGTAAAGTAGAAGAAACTCTGCCTGACGCAAGGTTTAAAGTAAGATTAGCAAATGGTCATATAGTTTTTGGCACTCTTTCGGGAAAAATGAAAATGAATAAAATTAGCGTCTTGGCTGGCGATGAAGTAACAATTGAACTTACGCCATACGATCTTTCAAAGGGAAGAATTACCCGCCGGCATTGAACATTGAACATTAAACATTGATCATTGATCAATGAACTACCTCGCAGCAAGCTGCGAGGTATCAAATGTCATTTCGAGCGAAGCGAGAAATCTCATAGCCGTGAGATTCCTCGACTCCCCCTCGACTTCGCTCGGGGTCGCTCGGAATGACCCCGAAGTAAGCTTCGGGGAATTAACTCTATTAAAGATTAAAAAAAATTTATAGTGTATTTAATATTAACAATCTAAATTTTTGGCAGCAAATGCAAAATGGTCCTAACGGTTGGTAAAATGTAAGATGATACGTTTTTCAAACGGTATTATTTTTTTATTAAAAAATCGCAAAACGTGTAACGTATAACTTATAACTCAAGAATCGAAACTTGCGTTACAAGTTACAAGTTACAAGTTACAAATTATACGAAGGTTCGCGCATCAGTAAAAAAAATTTGTGATAAATGTAAAGTAGTCCGGCGCAAAAGGCGGGTTTATATTATTTGCCAAAACCCAAAGCATAAACAAAGACAAGGCTAATCGCAAAACGTGTAACGTATAACTTATAACTCAAGAATCGAAACTTGCGTTACAAGTTACAAGTTACAAGTTACACGAGGATGGTTCGCATCGCTGGCATTATGTTGCCGCAAGACAAACGAATAGAAATTGCTTTAACCTATATTTATGGCATAGGCCGGTCTTTGAGTAATAGGATTTTAAAGCAAACCCAGATTGACACAAATAAAAGAACTAAAAATCTTTCAGAAGAAGAAGTCGCAAAATTGCGGGAAATTATTGAAAAAAGTTATAAAGTTGAGGGCGAGTTGCGCCGGGAAAAAATGTTAAATATAAAACGATTAAAAGAAATTGCCTGTCATCGCGGTATTCGGCATATAAAAGGTTTGCCGACAAGGGGACAGCGGACAAGGACTAATTCTAGAACAGTGCGCGGAAATGTTAGAAAAACAGCCGGCAGCGGCAGAAAACCATCGGCGGAAAAAACCTAATTGGTTCATGGTTCATAGTTGGTAGTTCATAGTTCATAGTTGGTGGTTTGTAGTTATTGAACTATGAACTAATAACCAATAACTAATAACTAAACAAATGGGTGTCATTCGCGTTAAAACAAAAACGGAAACAGAGGTTTCCGATGCAAAAAAAGTTGCGGCGGCACGGGGCAAAAAAATCAAATATCGATTGTCGCGCGGTAAAGCATATATTCAATCTAGCTACAATAATACAATTGTCACTGTTTGTGATTTGAAAGGCAATGTAATCACTTGGGGCTCGGCTGGAGTTTTAGGCTTTCACGGACCAAAACGAGCCACACCATACGCGGCAACAGAAATTGTAAAATATATTTTAGAAAAGCTAAAAAATACTGGTTTAAAAGAACTTTATCTTTTTGTTAAAGGAATTGGCGCTGGAAAAGAAGCAGCAATTCGAGCTTTTGCGACGGGTGGAATGACTATTTTATCAATTCGCGATATCACTCCGATTCCGCACAATGGTCCCCGGCCGCCAAAAGTGAGAAGAGTCTAGTTTAGTGTTTAGCTTTTAGCGGTTTAGCGTTTAGTGAAAATTTATTAATCACTAATTCATTAATCTCTATACGCTAAACGCTAATAAATATGGCAAGATTACTTGGTCCGAAATGTAAACGGTGTCGCCGAGAAAAAGAAAAACTCTTTTTAAAAGGGGAGCGTTGTTATACGCCGAAATGCGCTATGGTGAAAAGAAATTACCTGCCAGGCACTCATGGACAAAAAGGTAAGGGTATGCTGACAGAATATAATTTACATTTAAGAGAAAAACAAAAAGCAAAAAAGATTTACGGCATTTTAGAAAAGCAATTTAAAAAATATTTTCAAATCGCCGCGAAAAAAATTGGTGAAACAGGAGAAGTTTTGGTTAAACTTTTAGAATCAAGATTAGATAATGTTATTTTTCGTCTTGGTTTTGCTTCCTCAAGATCCCAGGCTAGACTTTTAGTTTCCCATAATCATATTAAAGTTAATGGAAAGCAAGTAAATATACCGTCTTATCAGGTAAAAGTCGGAGATATAATTGAAATAAAAGAGTCCTCCAAAAAAAATAAATATTTTCAAGGAATAAAAGCAAAAGGCAAAGCTGAGGATGTGCCAAAATGGCTTAAACTTAATACAAAGACTTTAAAAGGAGAAGTGGTATCTTTGCCAACATCCGCAGATTTAGATAAAAAAATAAATACTCAATTAATTGTGGAGTATTATTCGAGATAATCGCAAAACGTATAACATATAACGTATAACGTAAGTTGAAAAAACGTTACATGTTACAAGTTACACGTTACACGAAAATATGGAAGACATTATCCAACCATCAAAAATTTTTACTAAAGATGAAAAAGGAAATGAAGCAACAATTATTATTGAACCTTGTTATCCTGGTTATGGATCAACGCTGGGGAATGCTTTGCGCCGTGTTTTGCTTTCTTCACTTCCGGGTTGCGCAGTTTCTCAAATTAAAATCAAGGGAGTGGACCATGAATTTTCTACAGTTTCTTTTATTAAAGAAGATGTGATAGAAATAATTTTGAACTTAAAAAGATTGCGTTTAAAAATATTTCACGATGAGCCAGTAAGACTGAAGCTGCAAAGCGAGGGCGAGAAAATAATTCGCGCCTCGGATATTAAAAAAGATGCCGCAGTATCCATTATTAATCCCGAACTTGTAATTGCTCATGCAACCGACAAAAAAGCAAAGTTGGAAATAGAAATTATTGTTGAGAAAGGACGAGGTTATGTGCCAGTTGAACAAAAAAATTCTAAAGATTTAGAAATTGGGATGATAAATGTTGATTCTATTTTTACCTCAGTAGTTTCAGTTGGCTACGAAGTAGAAAATATGCGCGTAGGGAAACGAATAGATTTTGATCGCCTGATAATGAAAATAAAGACCGACGGGTCAATTACGCCTCTTGAAGCATTTATTCAGGCAGCAAAGATTTTACAAAAACAATTTATAGTTTTGTCAGAGCCAGAAAAATTAAAAGAAAAAGCAAAAGAGATAGAAGAAATTAAAAAAGAAGAAAAGACGGAAGTAAAGTTGCCCGTCGGAATTGGAGAGGTTTCGCTTGGTGAATTAAACTTTTCAACAAGAACATTCAATGCCTTAGCGAGAGCAAAAATTCAAACCCTAGTTGATGTGGCGTCAAAATCAGAAAAGGAACTTCTCAAGCTGACTGGATTTGGTCAGACCGCACTTTCCGAAGTAAAGCGCGCTTTAAAAAAATATAATGTTGAGCTAAAACCATAAATTGCAAAACATGTAACGCGTAATTTATAACTCAAGAATTGAAACTTGCGTTACAAGTTACAAGTTACACAATTAATGCGGCATCGAAAAAAAGGAAAAAAATTAGGAAGAAAAAAAGATCAAAGGCGATTGCTTTGTAAAAACTTAGCCGCAGATTTGATATTGAAAGAGAAAATTAAAACAACTGAAGCAAAAGCAAAATTTGCTCGTCCGTATCTTGAGAAACTGATTACTATTGCAAAAAAAAAGAATTTATTTGTAAAACAACGTTTGCATAGCTTATTGTCTAATAAAAAAGCAGAAAAAAAGCTGTTAACTGTCATTGCGCCGAAATATAAAGAAAGGAAAGGGGGTTATACGAGAATTTTAAAATTAAAAGAAAGGAAAGGAGATGGAGCGCAGATTGCGCTATTGGAACTTGTGTAAATCGCTAATTTACACGAATTTTCTTGGCAACTTTTATTTTTGAAATAGATTCGTAGTAGATGCCTTAAACACTCCTATTCGTCGTGTTTAACTTTAATTTCTGCGAATATTATTCGTGAATATTCGAGGTAAATTAGCGTAGATTAGCGATTATGAAATTACATATCCCAAAAACCCACTTACCAAAGGCAAAAGAAATCAAACGCGCCTGGCATCTGCTGGATGCAAAAGACATTTCGTTGGGCAGGCTGGCAAGCAAGGCGGCCTTTTTGCTTATTGGAAAGCATAGGCGCGACTACACCTCACATCTTGATTTAGGTGATTTTGTTGTTGTTATAAATGCAAAAAAAATAAAAATTACGGGCAATAAATTAGAAGGCAAAATTTATCATCGTTATACCGGATATCTTGGTCATCTTAAGAATATTAAATTACAGGAAAAATTTGAAAAAGATCCCCAATGGGTTATTAAGAAAGCAGTAAAAGGAATGATTCCGGCAAATCGTCTGCGGCCGCAGCGACTTTGCAGATTAAAAGTATTCGTTGATGAAAAGCACCCCTATATTAATAAATTCCAAATTTCAAATCATAAATCCCAAATAAATTCAAAATTCAAATGACTTAAATTCAAAACAGTTTTGAATTTTGAATTTTGAGCATTTAATATTGTTTAGTATTTCGTGCTTAGAATTTAGAATTTATTTAGTTATGCCTAAAACTAGCAGAAAAAATACATCAAAAAAAATAACCAGCAAGAAAAAGGCCGACACAGCGCCTAAAAAGCGGATTTTGCGAAAGGCGAAAGCTTTTGGTTTGAAAAAAGAGGTAAAAATAGAAAAAAAATTGGAAGCAAAAAAACCAGAATTTAAAAAGAAAATTTCTGCGCCAAGGCCGCAATTTATCCGGAAGTTTGTTTCGGCTTTGGGCAGACGCAAGGAAGCAACGGCAAGGGCGAAACTTTCAACTGGTAGCGGAAAAATTATTATAAATAATAAAGAATTAAAAGAATATTTTCCAATTTTTGAACATCAACAGATTGTTGAAAGTCCACTTGCAGTAGTTGGACAGCGGGATAAATGTGATCTTCAGATAAAAATTGAAGGCGGGGGAAAAGGGGGGCAGGCGGAAGCGGCGCGGTTGGCAATTTCCCGCTGCTTAAAAATACGCAATATTATGTTTCGCGTCCCTTTAAAAAAAGCAGGATTTTTAACTCGTGACGCCCGGGAAAAAGAAAGAAAAAAATATGGACTCAAAGGAGCCAGGCGCGCTCCGCAGTGGGCAAAGAGGTAGGGTTATGTATAGATAAAACATTATGAATTCACATTATTTGTCATTCTGAGGCCGAAAGCCTTTTGAGGCCGAAGAATCTCTCACGCCTGCCTGCCGGCAGACAGGAATGCGAGATTTCCATATTTATGGGAGATTCTTCATTTTGTTTCGAAAAATCAGGACTTTGTTCAGAATGACGGCTATTAAAAGTTTAGTGCGATTTCATAGTGCGATGTCTATATTTGAACTTTTCACTTTTCTCTAATTTCCACTGCTTTTAAATTTCTTGAGTCTTCATCAATATAGTAAATTTGTGTTTTGTTTTTATTGAAGAAAATTTTATCCTGATATGGATTTGCTTTTATTTCATAGGTATTTTGTTTATCGCGCCCATCAAGCTCAATGATTTTTATTGCCTTATTTTCTTGGATAAAAGCAATATGCTCTTCGTCGAAAAAAAGAGCATTTTTTATTTCTAAAGACAGGCGGGTAATTAAATTTGGCACATTTGATTTATATCCCAGTCTAAAAATTTCTTCTTTTTGGATATTATAAAACCAAATTTCGTGATCGCCAAAATATAAAAGTTTGTTTCCTCGCTGCGACCAGAGAAAATCTTTAATGCTATTTTGAGCAATAATTTTCTGTTTCCCGCCATTATAAAGATAAAGTCGGCCGCGATCACGATCTAGATAAGCAAGATATCCTTGAGAACTTATTTTCAAAATCATATTGTCAGCCTTTTGGATTTTGTTTAGAATTTTTGTTTTGGGATGATTTTTTCGATTTCCTCTCCCGAGTTCATTTAAGAGAACATTATTTTTTTTGCTATTTTTTGCTAAATAAAAAATTTTCGAAGATGATGTTTCATAATCTAAAATATCAGCCGCAACAATAATTGGCGAAGTATTTTTTGCCCTTAAATCTATTTGAAAAAGACCAGCCTCGTTTGTAAAATATACTTTTTCACTGTTGTCATAATCCCATTTTACATTTTCGATTTTTGATGAAGTAAAATCCGACAAATAAGTTGTTTTATTATCAGTTAAATTTAAAATAAAATAACCGTAAGGCAAAAGATGGAGAAGATTTTTTTGATTATTGGGCGAGAGACTAAAAGCATCTAATTTAGAATTTGCAAAATTGCTTAGTCTTTTTAAATCTTCGGCTTGAGGAAAGATTTTTATATTTTTATTTTTTTCATTTAGCGTTAACTGCCAAATTCCTTTATCATCGCCTGTTTCAACAAAATAGAATAATTTATCCGAGTTTGAAGTTAAAATAAAATCAGATAATGTATGGGTTGTAAGGTTTTCTGTTTTCGGTATTTCATAAAATAAAGTAATATAACTTGCCCAGGTTGTTTGGCGGGAGATAATTGGCAGTTTTTTTTCCCAAAAAATGTAATTGTCTTTTGCGATCTTTATTTTATAATCGCCAGGGAGAAGATTTTTAATTTTTGCCGGTGTTTTTTGGGAAATTTGTTTGTCGTTTAAAAATATTTCTGCATTTTTCGGTGTTGATTCTAAAATTAGCACGCCAGTTTGTTTAATTGATTTTGTGGCTAAATCTAAACGATATCCTATTGCATAAAGAGAAATAGCTGGAGCAATAACAAGAAAACAAAAAATGGCGGCAGAAAGCAAAATTTTACGAGAAAAAGGTTTCATAGTATTTTATGATTTTACAACCTTACTGATAAATTTACCATTTTAATTGAGTATTGACAAGTTTAAAAAATAGAGTAAAATTACAATAGAAGTATTTTTTAAAAGGAGGAAAAAATGAAAATTAAGGTATACCAAAAAATCGCAACGTTTTTTTGTATAACTCTTATCCTGTCAATTTTAATTATTTTTATCATTGGTATGGTTGCCCTATTTTTAGAAGTGATAGGAGTTAATTATCATAAATCATATTTATTTTGGAGTATTGTTTTTTGCCTTTTCGGTATATTTTTGTTTTCCTTATGTGGCGCGGGCTTATTACTTGAGATTACGGCAAGGAAATTTAAAAAAATGAGCATTTGTCCGCGGTGTGAGGGTAAAAATGTTGCTAGATGTCCGGCTTGCAGTGGAACAGGAAAATATATGCCAGAAGTTTATAATAGATGGAAAGAAGAGCAGTCAGCAAGAGAAGAGATACTGGGGCATTATGATTATTGATTATTATAGGGAGTTGTTGTCAATTTACAACGGTCGTGTAAAAATGACAACGGATTATTTTTTAATTTACTGTTAAGTCATTTTCAAATTTAATTCCGAATCTTCGGGATTTTTTTGTCATTTTTTCGCTATCTGTAGCCATTTGCAATCTTTTAAAAATAGAGTATAATAAAAACCATAAGTAAAATTGATTCTAACCTCCAAACTCCAATTTCTCTAACTTCTAATTTTATGGACAAATTCATCATTCAAGGTCAAAATACGCTTTCCGGAGAAATAAAAGTCGCGGGCGCGAAAAATGCCGCCCTTAAAATTTTGGCGGCAACTTTACTTTCAGATCAGGAATGGCATTTTAAAAATGTGCCGGATATTACTGATATTTGGATTATGATAGAACTGTTGAAAGATTTAGGCGTAAAGATAGAGAAGATAAATAAAAATGAATATAAAATTCAGGCAAAAAATATTTGCAAAAATGAATTAGATCCTAAATTGGTTCACAAACTGAGGTCATCTGTGGTTTTACTTGGTCCGCTTTTGTCGCGCTGCGGAGAAGTTAAATTTCCTCATCCAGGCGGATGTGTAATTGGCAGAAGACCAATTGATATTTTTTTGGATAATTTTAAAAATGCCGGCGCCGAGATTGAAGTAAAAAACAGATATTATCATATTAAAGCCAAAAGACTGCGCGGGGCAAAATTTGTTTTTCCTTGGATTTCTCACACCGCGACAGAAAGCGCGATTTCGCAAGCAGTTTTAGCAAAAGGAAAAACAATATTAATTAATGCCGCTTGCGAACCAGAGGTTGAATTTTTAGCAAAATCATTGATAAAATGCGGAGCAAAAATAAAAGGCGCAGGCACGCCATATATTGAAATTGAAGGAGTAGATAAAATTTCTGGCGGAGAATTTGACATTATTCCAGATAGAATTGAAACTGGCACTTTCGCAATTTTAGGGGCGCTGACAGGAGATCCAATTAAAATTACAAACTGTGATACTTCGCATTTGGATGTTTTTTGGAAAATGCTTATAAAAGCGGGCGCAAAATTTGACATTGGCAAAAATTTTGTTAATATTAAAAAATCAAAAAATTTATTTGCTTGTGAAATTCGAACTCATGAATATCCGGGATTTGCTACTGATTTACAGCCGCCATTTACCGTTTTGATGACACAATGCTACGGGATGAGTTTGATGCATGAAACAATTTATGAAGGGAGATTGCTTTACACTGATATTTTAAATAGAATGGGAGCAAAAATTATAATGTGCGATCCGCATCGTGTTGTAGTTTCTGGTTCAACCAAATTATACGGCGCAAAAATTGAAAGCCCGGATTTGCGCGCCGGAATTGCTTTGTTGATTGCGGCGTTAATTGCTGAAGGAAAAAGTGAAATTGAAAATATTTATCAGATTGACCGGGGCTACGAGGATATTGAGGGAAGATTGAAACAGCTTGGAGCGAAGATTGAACGGGTTAAGGAATAAATTAAAATTTTAAATTTTAAACGAAATTCAAAATTCAAATGTTTAAAAATTTAGTCATTTAAAATTGATTAAAAATTTAAAATTAAAAATTCTTGATCATGTTTATCAATAAAGTCGGCATAGACTTAGGAACAGCAAATACTTTAGTCTATGTCCCTAAAAAAGGAATAGTTATTAATGAACCTTCAGTAGTGGCTATTTCTTTAGATGACCAGTCAATTTTAGCAGTGGGCAATGAAGCAAAAGAAATGCTGGGCCGCACTCCAGATACAATTGTTGCTTCTCGTCCAATGCGCGACGGGGTAATTGCTGATTATCGCATTACCGAAGCAATGCTGCGCTATTTTATTACTAAAGCAATTGGCAATATCAGATTTTTTCGACCAGAAGTAATGGTTTCCGTGCCAGCGGGCATAACTTCAACAGAACGACGGGCAGTTATTGACGCAACAATGCAAGCCGGAGCAAAAGCCGCTTATATTATCAAAGAGCCAGTGGCGGCGGCAATTGGCGCCGGTATTCCGATTGCCCAATCTTCCGGCAATATGGTAATTGATATTGGCGGCGGGACAACAGAAGTTGCGGTTATATCTCTTGGCGGAATTGTTTCTTGTCATTCTGTTCGCGTGGCGGGCAATAAACTTGATGTTGCAATTTCAGAATACATTCGTAAAAGGCATGGATTGGCAATTGGCGAGCGGACAGCAGAAGAAATTAAAATCCGAATTGGAACAGCAATGCCAGTGGAAAGAGAAGAAGAAATGGAAATCCGAGGCAGAGATATTTTGCGCGGTTTGCCAAAGACAATTAAAATTGCCTCTAATGAAATATGCGAAGCAATTCAGGAAGAATTACGGGAAATAATTCAGACTGTAAAATTAGTTTTGCAGGATACTCCGCCGGAACTTTCCGCTGATGTAATTGATAAAGGGATGGTAATGACTGGCGGCGGCGCTCTTTTGCGCCGTTTAGATAAGTTATTAACTCAAGCAATCGGCGTGCCTTGCTATGTTGCGGAAGATCCTTTGTTTTGTGTTGTAAGAGGAACAGGGATTGCTTTGGAAAATTTGGATTCGTATAAACGGAGCATTCTTTCGACAAAATAAATTATTTATTAATCAATTAACGAATTAACGTATTAACGAATTACAGTCAAGTTTCGTTTGACTTTAATGCGTTAATTCGCAATTCGTTAATTGAATAATAGTTTAATTAATGTTAATTGGCATCGATGCCTCGCGGGCAAATAGAGCCCTGAAGTCAGGAACAGAGTGGTATTCTTATTATTTAATTTTAGAACTTGCAAAAATTGATCGGAAAAACCGATATTTTTTGTATACGCCGGAAAAACTTCGTGGTGAATTAACAAATTTGCCAAAAAATTTTGAAGAAAAAATTTTATCCTGGCCGCCGAAGAAACTTTGGACAATGGCGCGGCTTTCTTTTGAAATGTTGATAGCCCCGCTGGATTTGCTTTTTGTTCCTGCTCATATTATTCCAATTATTTCGCCAAAAAATACCCTGACAGCAATTCATGATCTTGGTTTTTTGCGCTATCCTCAGTTTTATTCAAAAAAAGAATTAAAATACCATCGCTTTGGACTGCGGCAGGCAATAAAAAAAGCGATAAAAATTATCACTATCTCGGAATTTTCAAAAAAAGAATTAATCGAATTATGCTGTATGCCTTCGGAAAAAATTGAAGTAATTTATTTAGGTTTTTCGCCAAAATATAAACAGATTCTTGATCGACAAAAGACCGAGACTATTTTAGAAAAATATCATATTCCTAAAAATATTCCTTATATCTTATATATCGGCAGGCTGGAATACAAAAAAAATACGCCGCGTTTGATTTCTGCTTTTGCTAAATTTAAAAAATTAAATCCAGAGCTACGGCATAAATTAGTTTTGGTTGGAAGTTTTGGCGTGGGCAAAGAAGAAGTTTTTAAAAACATTAAAAAATACAATCTTGAAAAAGAAGTTATAATGCCAGGCTGGATTATTGAGGATGATCTTTCTTATATTCTATCAGGCGCTTCTCTATTTGTTTTTCCATCTTTATATGAAGGATTTGGCATTCCGATTTTAGAAGCAATGGCCGCTTGTGTTCCGGTTTGCGCGGCGGCGCGGGCTTCGATTCCAGAAGTAGCAGGTAGAGCCGCTTTATTTTTTGATCCGGAAAATGAAGAAGAAATGGCTAAATCTATTGAAAAAATATTAAAAAACCTAAATCTGCAAAAGGAATTGAAAGAGAAAGGCAAAAAAAGAGCTTCGGCCTTTTCGTGGGAAAAATGCGCGAGAAGGACACTGAAGGTTTTGGAAAGTTGCAGATGAGTCTAATTTTTGATATAGTAATAAGAGAATTTACAATTTAATAAATCCAAAATCCAAAGCTCAAATGCCAAATGAATATCAAATGATAAAAATCTAAATAATTTTTTGTCATTTTGATTTTGGATTTAATTTGAAATTTGGATTTTGACATTTGGATTTAATGTTGAATAATTGCTCTATCTGTGGCCATCGCAGAATTATTTCCGCCTTACAAAAAAATATTCGCCAGGATCGACTTGCCCATGCTTATTTATTTTCCGGGCCAGAGGCGGTTGGCAAGAAGACCGTTGCTTTAAATTTTGTTAAAACTTTGCAATGTGAGGGGCGGGAAAAGCCTTGCGGAATGTGCCAAACTTGTTTTCAGATTGAAAAAAATATTCATCCGGATACGATTATTTTTCAAAAAGACATAACGGGCGATTCAAAAGGAGGACAAGAAATCAAGATTTTTGAAATGCGGGATATCCAAAAGAAAATGAGTTTGAAACAATATAGCGCGCCGTATAAAATTTTACTGCTAGATCGAGCAGAAAATCTAAATGACGAAGCGGCAAATTCGCTTTTAAAATTTTTAGAAGAGCCAAAAGGCAAAACTTTAATTATATTAATTACTAATAATATTAATATGGTTTTGCCGACAATTATTTCCCGCTGTGTTACGATAAATTTTTTATTAGTGCCAAAAAACGAGATGCTAAAATATTTTGAAAGGAAGGTTGAAGCTTTACAATCCAAAACATACGGAGCGCAAAACCTAAATTTAGAAGAAATAATAAATTATTCTTTAGGTCGGCCGGGAAATGTTATTAGATGGTTAGAAAACCCAAAAGATTTTATAGAAAGCAAAGAAATTGTCAAAAATTTTGCAAAAGTTGTTTTAGCAGATAATATAACAGAAAAATTCAAATTTATTTCGCAGTTTTATAATAAAAAAGAAGAAAGTATTAAATTATTGATGCATCTTCTTATGTTTTATCAGCATCTGTTATCATGGCAGATTGGTCGGGAGGATTTAGAAGATGATAAGGAAATAAGACAATTTGCTAGGCGATATGAGATTAATAAAATTAGAAATGCTTTATTTCAAATTATTTCTGCTAAAAAATTTATTTTACAGAACGCCAATTTAAAACTTGTTTTAGAAAATATGATGCTGAACATTGGCCATTAGCCATTGATCAATGTTCGATGTTTAATGATTTAAATTCCCCGAAGCTTGTCTTATATCGTCATTCCGAGCGACCCTGAGCGAACAAAGTGAGTCGAAGGGGAGTCGAGGAATCTCATAAGCTGTGAGATTTCTCTCCCCCACCATTTTCTCAACAAATATTCACTGACTATTTCTCGTTTCTTTTAAATCTTAGAAAGATTATTTCAAGGGTTGTAATACATGGTGGGGGATCGAAATGACAGCTGAATACCTCGCAGTAAGCTAGCGAGGTAGTTCATTGATTAATAAAAACAATGCATAAAAAGTTTATTTTCATTGCCGTTTTAGCAGTTTTGGTCTTTGCCGGCGAGGCTTGTTCGCGCCGAAATTATGATTTAGGAATCTATAAATCTAGCGATGGCGGCAATAGCTGGGAACAGAAAATAAAAATTGGCAAAAAGAAAGCGCTGGCTACTTTTGAAATTTTGAGTTTGGCTTTGGATCCTCAAAATTCGCAAGTAATTTATGCCGGCACCAAGGATAAAGGACTTTATAAAAGTGTTGATGGCGCCGAATCTTGGCAGAATACATCGTTAAAGCAAGGAGATATTACTTCTATTGCTATTGATTTTAAAGATCCGAATATTATTTATCTGACTTCTTATGTTGGTGATTTTGGCAAGATTTATAAATCCGAGGATGGAGGGAATAAATTTGAGGAAATTTATTCCGAGACGCATCAACAGATCCCGGTTTATTCTTTAGCTTTAGATTGGTATGATTCGCGAATAATTTGGGCAGGGACAAAAAAAGGGGCAGTAGTAAAAAGCGAAGATTCTGGCCGAAATTGGATTGTTAAGAAATGGCTTGAAAGCGAGATTGTCCAGATTGCAATAAGTTCGAAAGATTCTCGTCATATAATTATTGGGACAGGAACCGACGGTCTTATAAAAACTGAAGATGGCGGTAAAACCTGGCAGCAAATTAATGAAGCTTTTTTAGCTAAAGATGATAAAGTAAGATCAAAAGAGAAATTGCAGGTTTATTCTTTGATTTTTGCTTGGTCATCGCCGGGCTCAGTTTATTTTGCTTCCAAATATCAACTTTTAAAATCGTCGGATGAAGGAAAAAGCTGGCAGGAAATAAAACTTTTAACAAAGCCGCAGGAAGCTTCGTTAATGCGGATAGCTTTAGATTCATTTGATTCGGAAAAAATTTATCTCGGTTTAGATTCAAATATTTATAAATCTGAAGATGGAGGAAAAAATTGGAAAGTAAAAAAATTTACTTCCGGCAGAATTTCCGCTCTTGTTGTCGACCCGCAGGAAACCTCAAAAATTTATGCGGGAATAAGAAAGCCGAAAGAATAATTGCGAAACTTGTAACGTATAACATATAACTCAAGAAGTAAAACTTGCGTTACAAGTTATATGTTACAAGTTACACGAAGTGTTTATGTATCAAAAAATTATTGGTTTGACAAAACAATCAATGGAAAAAAGTTTTCAATTCTTTAAAAATGAACTTTTGAAAATTCGGGCGGGAAGAGCCCAGGCTTCTTTGGTAGCAGATTTATTAGTTGATTATTATGGAACAAAGACTTTGCTAAAACAGCTTGCAACAATATCCTGTCCAGAGCTGCGGCTGATTTTGATTTCCCCGTTTGACAAAAATTCAATAAAGGAGATTGAAAAAGCTGTTTTGATGTCGGCGCAAAAATTGACGGCGCAAAACGATGGCAGGGTTATTCGTGTGCCAATTCCGCCGCTGACAGAAGAGCGTCGGCAGGAAGTAGCGCAGATTGTTTCTCAAAAACTTGAAGAAACAAAGCAGACTTTACGCAATGTTCGCGAAGAGGCCTGGAAGCAGATAAAAGAAATGGAAGAAGCAAAACAAATTAGCGAAGATGACAAATTTCGCGCCAAAGATAAACTAGATAAGTTAATTGATGAGTATAATAAAAAAGCCCAAGATTTGGCAGAAAAGAAAAAAGAAGAAGTGATGAAAATTTAAATTAAAAATGAATCTCGTATCTAGCAACTGGGATCTAGAATAGAATTATGAAATTAGAAATTGGTTGTTAGAAATTGGAAATTTGTAATAGAAAATGGAAATTAGAAATTAGTTACCATTTTCTATCTTCCAAAAACTAATTTCAATTTTCTTAAATTCTATATTCGATTCAAGATACGAGATACTAGATTCTAGATTCAAATATTTATGATACTTACTATTATTGTTTTTCTTATAATTTTAGGTTTATTAATTTTTGTCCACGAATTCGGGCATTTTATTTCTGCAAAAAAAGCAGGGATAAAAGTCGAAGAATTTGGTTTTGGTTTTCCGCCGCGCCTTTTTGGTATAAAACGCGGCGAAACAATTTATTCAATAAATTGGATTCCTCTTGGCGGTTTTGTTAAAATTTATGGTGAAGATGGAAAAGGAAAAGAGGATAAAAAGAGTTTTGCCTCGCGCCATATTTGGCAGAGGGCGATAATTTTAACTGCCGGAGTAGCAATGAATTTTGTTTTAGCGGCTTTATTATTATCAATCGGTTTTAAACTTGGTTTGCCGCAGGTTTTAGAAGGAGATGAAAAAAATATTAAAGAAGTAAAAATTCAACTTACTCAAATAGTAAAAAATTCGCCAGCCGACCGCGCCGGACTAAAAGTCGGCGATGAAATTATCGCTCTTAATGGAAAACAAATTGAAAATATCGAAGAATTTCAGAAATTGACAAAGAAAAAAGCAGGTAAAGAAATAATTTTACAGATTAAACGTTTAGACGAGAGAAATGAAATTAAAATTACTCCTCGTCGTCATCCGCCTGAAAACGAAGGAGCGCTTGGCGTAGCCTTAGCAAAAACTGCGATTATTTCTTATCCTTGGTATGAGGCGTTGTGGCGGGGAATCACGATGACCTTTTCAATTACAATTTTGATCATTGTTACTTTTTATGAGATTATTAAAAACTTAATTTTAGGCCAGCCTTTAGCAGCAGAATTAGCCGGACCAGTTGGTATTGCTGTTTTGACGCATCAAGCGACAAAAATGGGATTTGTTTATGTTTTGCAGTTCACTGCTCTTTTGAGTATTAATCTTGCAATCATCAATATTTTGCCGTTTCCAGCGTTAGATGGCGGCAGACTTTTATTTTTAGCAATTGAAAAAATTCGCAAAAAGCCCGTTGACCAAAAAATTGAAAATTTAATTCATACTATTGGTTTTGCCTTGTTGATTTTGTTAATGGTTTTTGTTACTTTCCGCGATGTAACAAAATTTAAAGACTTGTTTATAAATTTGTGGAATAAAATTGCGGGATAAAATTATCAATTGTTCAATTAACATATTGCGGATTAACGGATTAAGTCAAGCGAAGTTTGACTAAAATTCGTTAATAAATAATTTACAAATGTTACAGTCAAAACTATTTACTCGCACAAAAAAACAACTTCCGAAAGAAGCGGAATTTATTTCTCATAAATTATTGCTGAAAGGTGATTTTATTGACCAATTAACTAGCGGCGTTTTTAGTTTTTTGACTTTGGGGTTTTTGGTTTTAAAGAGAATCGAAAATATAATTCGCCAAGAAATTAAGGCTTTAGGCGCCCAAGAGATCCTGTTGCCGGCTTTACAACCAAAGTCTTTATGGGAAGAAACTGGTCGATGGAAAACAATTGATCCGCCGCTTTTTAAATTTTGCGATCGACATCAAAAAGAATTGGCGCTTGGTTCAACTCACGAGGAAGTGATTTTTGATTTAGTGCGACGTCGTGTTTTTTCTTATCGCGATTTGCCTTTTGCCTTGTTTCAAATTCAAGATAAATTTAGAAACGAGATGCGGTCTTCGGGCGGACTTTTGCGTACGCGGGAATTTGTGATGAAAGATTTATATAGTTTTCATAAAGATGAAAATGATTTAAATAAATATTATAATCGAGTTTTTGAGGCATATAAAAAAATTTATAAACGATGCGGTATTGAGGCTTTGCCGGTTGAGGCGTCTGGCGGGACAATTGGTGGAAAAATAACCCATGAGTTTATGGTAATAGCTTCATGCGGAGAGGACAGAATTTTAGTGTGCGAGAAATGTCATGCTTCGCGCGATCATAACATTTTTGCCGCGAACTTGGAAATTGGTAAAAAATATAAAGAATGTCCAAAATGCGGCGGCAAATTGCTTGTAAAAAACGGAATTGAAGTCGGCCATATTTTTCAGCTTGGAACAGAATATAGCAAGAAAATGAAAGCAGAATTTATTGATCAAAATGGAAAAAAGAAATTAATTTGGGCAGGATGTTACGGAATTGGGCTGGGCAGATTAATGGCGACTGTTGTTGAAGTTAACCATGACGATTTAGGCATAATTTGGCCGCGCGATGCGGCGCCTTTTGATTTACATTTAGTCTCTCTGCAGCCTCAGAATAAAAAAGTTAAATTCGCAGCAGAAAATTTATATCAGACTTTATCCTCACATCAAAAGGTAAATTTTAGGTGGGGGGATTTACAAAAAGAAAATATAGATGTATTATATGATGACCGTGATTTAAGCCCGGGTGAAAAATTAAAAGACACGGATCTGATCGGGGTTCCAAAGAGAATAGTTGTTTCGGAAAGGACGGTAGAAAAGAACGCAGTGGAATATAAAGAACGTGCTAAAAAAGAAAGTCAGTTAATCAAGATTAAAGATGTTTTCCATTTATTAAAATAAATTATTAGGCTAAAAATTCTAAATCCAAAATTATCCCGATTTTATCGAGGATTCTCGACAAAGTCGGAACAAATTGCAAATAAATTTCAATAATCAAAATTCTAAATTACAAAATGTTTTAGTTATTAGATATTAGAATTTAGATATTATTTGGAATTTGGTGCTTGGTGTTTGGAATTTAATTTATTTATTGTGTCTTTTTTAAATAAATTTTCAAATTTATTTGGTTCAGTCTCAAAAGATTTAGGTATTGACCTTGGAACGGCCAATACTTTAGTTTATGTCAAGGGCAAAGGAATTGTTATAAACGAACCATCGGTTGTTGCGATTAATAAAAAAACCAGCCAAATATTGGCAATTGGCGGGGAAGCACAAAAAATGGTTGGCAAAACACCTGGCCATATCGCGGCGATTAAACCGCTTTCTGACGGCGTTGTTTCAGATTTCGAAGTAACCGAACAGATGCTGCATTATTTTATTGAAAAAGTTCATCAAGAAGGTTTTACATTGTTTCCTCGGCCGCGGGTTGTAATTGGTATTCCTTCAGGAGTTACAGAAGTAGAAAGAAGAGCAGTCGAAGATGCGGCGATAAATGCAGGAGCAAGAGAGGCCTTTTTAATTGAGGAGCCAATGGCGGCAGCAATCGGCGCCAGACTGCCGGTGCAAGAAGCTTCTGGCTGTATGATTTGTGATATTGGTGGAGGAACGACAGAGGTAGCAGTAATTTCGTTAGGTGGAATTGTTATTTCTCATTCTTTGCGCATCGCGGGAACAGAAATGAATGAAGATATTATTCAATACGCCCGTTCGGAGTTTAATTTACTTTTAGGCGAGCGAACTGCTGAAGAGATAAAAATTAAAATAGGATGCGCTTATCCGCAGGACGAGATTATAGAAACTTCAATACGCGGCCGCGATCTTATTTCCGGCTTGCCAAAAGAAATAAAAATTACGAATGAGCAGGTGCGCGAGGCTATTTCTCGTTCAGTGAAAAGCATTGTTAATGAAATAAAAGACGCAGTTGAAGAAACGCCGCCAGAAATTATTTCGGATATTATGGAGCGAGGCATTATTTTGGCTGGTGGGGGATCGTTATTATCTGGTCTTGATCAGCTTATTACTGAACAAACCCAGATGCCAGTGCATATAACTGATGATCCATTAACCTGTGTTGTCCGCGGCTGCGGCATTGTTTTAGAAGATTTAGACGCTTTAAAAGATGTTTTAGTAACCACCCAATATTCAAAGCCGCCGAGGAAAAAGTAAATTAGTTAATTAGTTGAATAGGAAATTTTTAACTACTTAACTATTCAACTATTTAATCAACCCAAGTGCCTAAATTTTCGCGCCATCCATTTTTTATTTTTATTTTGGCAATTGTTTTAGTTATTTTTCTCATTGTTTTTCATTTAACTGGTATATTAAAACCAATAGAAAATTTAACGGTGATGATTGTTTCGCCATTTGAGCGAGGTATATCTGCAGTTGGCAGTAAAATCGCGAATACTTTTCATTTTTTTGGACAGGTAAAAAATTTATCAAATCAAAATAAGAAACTTGAGGAAGAAAATAAAAAACTTCTTTCTGAAAATACAACATTAAAAGAGGTTAAGCGGGAAAATCAACTTTTACGAAGCCAGCTTGATTATGAGAAATATGCCACAAGAAAACTTTTACCCGCGTTTATTATTGGTTTTGATCCTTATAATTTACTTCAAACAGTTGTTTTAAATCGAGGAGAAAAAAATGGTGTAAAAAAAGATATGGCAGTATCCGCCTCCGGCGATATTTTAGTCGGACAAGTACAAGAAACAACTTATACTACTTCTAAAGTTCTTTTAATTATTGATAGCCACGCTGTCGTTCCTGCTCAGATTCAATCGACAAGAGCAACAGGTCTTGTCCGCGGAGAACATGGTTTAGGTTTAATTATGGAAATGATTCCGCAGGATGAAGTAATTCAGATTGGAGATTTAGTGATTACTACCGCCCTGGGGTCAAAATTTCCGCCAGGGCTTGTAATTGGAGAAATTGAGGAAATAATCACATCAGAAAATGAGCTTTTCCAAAAAGCTCGCATAAAATCGCCAGTAGATTTTAAGCGGTTAGAGAGCGTGTATGTGGTGTTGGAGTAGTTCATAGTTCATAGGTAGTTAATAACCATGAACCCTGAACTCTGAACTATGAACTAAATTATGAAGTATTTCCTTTCTTTTCTTATTATTTTATTTGCTGTCATTCTTCAGGTTTCCTTTTTGCCCCATTTTAAAATTTATAATGTCATTCCGAATTTATTTTTGCTGATTCTTGCTTCTTGGGCGATTTTACGCCAGCATCGAGAGGCATATATTTGGGGTTTTTTTGGGGGTTTGTTTTTGGATTTAAATTCCCAAATTTTATTTGGCGTAAACACTTTAAGTTTTCTTGTTAGTGCGCTTGCAATTTTTTTTATCATCAAAAATTTTGTTAATGTAAATAATTTAGTTTCGAAAATAATTTTGATTTTTTTAGCTTCAATATTTTATAAATTTGTTTCTCTTGCCTTTCTTATTTTAGCCGGATTTTTTAGACTTTATTCCTGGTTCCAATTATCAAAAAATTTTATTTATTTAATTATTATTGAAATTATTTTGAATATTATTTTAATATTTTTAGTTTATCCTTTTATTCGCGGCTTCCACCATTTCATTTTGCGCTACGAAGAAAGAAGAAAGGTTTAAGGGCTGGCTTTGGAATAAAACTTACCACTTATATAGTCAGCCTAAATTTAACTTGATGAATTAAAGAAATTTTCTTTTTGTATTCTGAATAGACTAATAATTGTTCTTTTTCAATATCCCA
>JBFLZX010000003.1:0-22114 GCA_040756075.1 Patescibacteria group bacterium
GAAATGAGTGAAGCGAATTTCGTTATATATTAGCCAAAACAAATTTCACTTCATTCAATTTGTCACTCCAATCAGTAGTTTTTAGACAACCTCTCTTGCTTTGGGGGCAAAAAATTAGAGCCTTTCGGCGGGGTCTAATACCCCGCTGAAAGGTGTGGAATTTATTTTACTAATTCTGCCGGGCTTGGATTCGAACCAAGATGGCATGATCCAGAGTCATGCATCCTACCATTAGATGACCCGGCAATTTTGATAATAACTAAAATTTATGTTTTCAAATACCGCCAAGTTGCAACAATGCTCGAAATTATTCCAAGAAATACTGCAAAAACAATTTGCCAAAGAAAAATTAATAAAAGATTAGAAGTAAAATAACTAAATAAATCTAAAGAAGGAGAGCCTAAAAATTGCAAAAATTTCGGTGAAAAATATTTTAATGAAAAATAAAGGGCAGCGGTATTTATTATGCTTCCAATAATTCCGTAAAGCAGTCCTTCAACTAAAAAGGGCAGACGGACAAAAGTGCTAGTTGCTCCAACCAGCCGCATAATTTTGATTTCTTCTTTTTGAGTAAATATTGTCATTCGTATAGTATTAAACATAAAAATAATCGCGATTAAACCAAAGCCTAGACCAGTAAATATACCCACTTTTTGTATTGTATTTGAAATTTTGGAAATTTTTTGAATTACAGTTTTATTATCTTCATAAGTAATTTTGTCAATTATATTTTTATACTGGGCATCTTTTAAACGATCAGTAATCACCGCGTAATCTTCAGGGTTTTGAGCCTTAACAATCATCGAAATTTGAAATGGATTTTCTTCTAATTCCGCTAAAAGAGCGGAAATTGACGGGTCACTTTTGTGTTTTTCATTAAAGATTTCGATTGCTTCTTCTTTGGAAATAATTTTAATTGATTTTGTTTCACGCATTGCCTCAAGCTCATTTTTTAAACTGGAAATATCCTTTTCATTTACTTCAGGTTTAAAATAAATGCTGATATCGATTTTTTCTTTTAAAGATACTAAAGTGAGATTCAATAAAATATTTAAAATTACAAGCAGACTGATAAAAAACAGCATCAAAACCATAATAAAAGTTGTCGCAAAAGAAAGCCAGCCATTGCGCCAGAAATTCTTAAAGCCAAACTTGGTTACGCGAATTAACGAGATAAGTTTCATAATAAAATAAAATTTATATCAAATACTCTCCAATTTTCTGATCGCGAATAATTTTTCCTTCTTCTAAAGTAACGACCCGTCTTCGCAGACGATTGACAATATCACGGTCATGAGTTGAAAGCATAACTGTTGCCCCTAATTTATTTATTTTTATTAAAATTTCCGCGATTTCCCAGGCATACAGCGCATCAAGTTCGCCGGTCAACTCATCGGCAATCAAAATCTTTGGCCGATGAACAAAAGCGCGAGCAATTGCTAAACGTTGTTTTTCGCCGCCGGAAAGTTCTTTTGGAAAACGTTTTTCTTTTCCACCCAAGCCAACTAACGCCAAAGCCTGCGGCACTAATTTTTTTATCTTTGACGGCGAGATATCACAGACCATTAAAGTAAAAGCAACATTTTCATAGGCAGTTTTACTTTCTAATAATTTGAAATCTTGAAAAACAACGCCAATTTGACGGCGATAATATGGGATGTCGCGTTTTTTTAATCGAGAAACTTCCCATCCCAAAACTTCAATTTTTCCCGAAGTCGGCTTTTCCTCCGCAATAAGTAATTTTACCAATGTTGTCTTCCCTACCCCTGACCGTCCAACAATTGAAATAAACTCTCCTTCTTTAATTTCTAAATTTATGTCAGTTAAGGCAGTAATGTCTGGAGGATAGATTTTAGAAATGTTTGTAAGTTTGATCATATTTCTTGTAACCTATAACTTGTAGCTTATAACGCAAGTTTAAAAATTTAAAATACTTAAGTTATATGCTATAAGTTATAAGTTAGAAGATCATTTTTGATTTCAGATAAGCCTCGATAAATGGTTGAATCTCCCCGCCTAAAACTTTTTGCACTTTGGCGTCTTTAACTTCATAGCCGGTGCGCAAATCTTTGATTTGTTTATATGGATGCAGGACATAAGATCTAATTTGATTGCCAAATGTTGCTGATTTAATATCTTTCCGTAGTTTTAGCTTTTCTTCTTTCTGCTCAGCAAGTTTTTTTGCTAAAAGTTTTGCTTTTAAAATTTTCATTGCTGTCTCGCGATTTTGATATTGTGATCGTTCGCTTTGACAAGAAACTGAAATTCCTGATGGCAAATGCGTCAGACGAACTGCCGATGATGTTTTATTAACATATTGCCCGCCAGCCCCGGCGGCGCGAAATGTTTCTATTTTAATATCATCTGATTTAATAATAATTTCAGTTATTTTTTCAGTTTCTGGCAAAACAATTACTTGAGCAAATGAAGTATGACGGGCATGATCAGCGTTAAATGGCGACAAACGAACAAGACGATGGATGCCGCTTTCTCCTCGCAAATATCCATAGACAAATTTACCTTTTATTTCTACAATAACGCTTTTAATTCCTGCTTTTAGTCCTTGTGTCTTATCTAAAATTTCAGTGTTAAAACCGCGAATTGCGGCATAGCGCAAATACATTCGCAAAAGCATTGCTGCCCAATCACAAGCTTCAATGCCGCCGGCGCCAGCGTGAATTTCCAAAATTGCATTACTTTTGTCATACTTGCCTGACATTTGAAATTCAAATTCTAATTGAACAAATTTTTTGTTCAATAATTTATATTTATTTTCAATATCTAAAATTATTGCCTTATCATTTTCCTCTTGGGCGATTTTTAGTAATTCTAAAAGCTCACAAACTTCTTGTTTCATTTCTTGCCACTTTTGTACTTCATCGCGCAAATCATCTAGTTCTTGCATTATTTCCTTTGCTTTACCTAAATCTTGCCAAAAATCAGTTTTTTGCGAAATTGCCTCTAATTTCTTTATCTTTTGTTCTTTTTTAGCAATGTCAAAGCCGGTCCATTATCTTCGTAAGTTGGGAAAGTAAATCTTTAATGTTAATTAAAGTATCTTTTATCATATTTTAAGATTTATCTCTGGCACTTAGGACAAAATGATGTCCCGCGGCCAGCCATCCATATTTTTTTTATTTTTGTTTTACAGCGAAAACAGATTTGGCCTTCGCGATCATAAACTTTTAAATAATTCTGAAACTTTCCTTGTTTGCCTTCGGCATCTAAATACGAATCAACAGAATTACCCCGCATAGCAATCGCCCGCCGCATAATCTTCTTTAAGCCATCATATAAATCACCTATTTCACGATCGTCAAGTGTTTTTACTTTTCTTTGCGGATTAATTTTGGCATAAAAACAAGCTTCCTGGGCATAAACATTACCGACTCCGGCAATAAATTTTTGATCCATCAGTAATGTCTTAATCGGCGATTTTTGTTTTTTTAAAAGCAGAGTTTTAAATTTTTCTTTTGTAAAGTCAGAATCAAACGGTTCTGGACCAAAACCTTCTTTTGCAAACAAACTTTTTAATTCGTTTTTGTTCCTAACAAATTTTACATAACCAAATTTTCTAAAATCGTCAAAAACTAATTTTGAACCATTGGATAAATAAAAAATAACATGGGCAAATTTTGAATGTGATTCATCTTTTTTTGGATGATAAATTAAATGACCGCTTAATTTTAAATGGCATAGCAAATAGGCACGGTTTGATAATTCTATGATCAAAATTTTTGCCCGGCGGTCAATATTTCTAATTAATTTCCCTTCAGTATTTTTAATAAAATCGTTTTGTGAAATATTGATAATTTTTGGAGTAAAAACTTCAACTTTTGTAATTTTTTTATCTGAAATTTTTTTTGCGAGCTGCTGTCGAATAGTCTCGACTTCTGGAAGCTCGGGCATCTTCTTGTAACTTGTAACTTATAACTTGTAACTTTTCTTCATTTCTTGCGTTACAGGTTATACATTACATATTATGGTTTAAATTTTCAGTTTATCTTTAAAAATCGCTTTATAAACATCTCGTCGTGTAACAATGCCGCAAGGTTTATTTCTATCAAGAACCATTATTCGATGAATATTTTCCGCCAGCATAATTGCTCCAACTTTAATTATTGATGTATCAGGAGTAACAGAAATTATATTTTTAATCATCACATCTTCAACTTTTAAATTTGCCACATCAGCGATTCTTTCTTCAATTTTTTCTAAATCTGTACGCAATGTTAAATCTGAATAAAAATCTTCATAATTCGGATATAATGCTCGAAAAATATCTTTCTCGGAAACAATACCAATTAAACGATCTTTTTCGTCAATCACTGGCGCGCCGGAAATATGGCGTTGAGATAAAATTTTTGCCACATCATGGATCGATGTCCCTTTTCTAAAATTAATAATATTAGTTTTCATTATTTCTTTGACTTTCATAATTATCTTATCATCTTGCTGGTTTGTTATCTTGTTAAATCAATTACTAAGATAACAATCAACAAGATAGCAATTAGCAATTTTATTTATATTTCAATCTTGCTATTCCAATTATCTTTCCATATTTTTCTTGCGTTTCTTTGCCTGACAAGAAACGGAATTTATCGCGATCAGCCATTAAAATGCGGACTGTCTCCTCTTTGCCGCCATTAATAACCAAACCAATATTATTTATCTTTTCACCGAAAAAAACAATATCGCCAGCTTTGAAATATCCTCCATCTTTTAACATACCATTATTTCGAAAAAAAATAAATAGATTATATGAATCTCGTATAAATCTAGAATTTTTTGGAGAATTTGCATAGCGGTAAGGATATTTTTGAAAATCTTCTTCAAGTTCTTTTTTTAAAAAAATCCCTGCCGCATTATAAGGGATAATTACCGCATCAGTTTTAGATAAAAGACCAAATCTTGATGGAATTTCCCAAAAACCGCCTTCACTTCTATCGTGCCAAGTGCCTTCTATTTTTTCTGCTATCTTTGAAATTTGATCAATATTTTTTTGATTATTATTATCTGCGTCTTTATCTTTAAAATTTAGAATGCCATCACCGTCTAAATCTAAATCGCGCATATTAATTATTTTATCTTTATCTTGATCTTTATAATAAAAATCTATCTTGCCTCGATAAAGATAAGGCCAAGAAATATATAAAACAAATATCACTGATATAAAAATCAAATATGAAGCAATTAGGATTTTCTTAAAATATTTTTTAAAAAAAATAAAAAAGAAAAGGTTTAAAGCTGCTAAAATAATAACTGTTTCCAAAAATAGGTTAATAAACAAAAACCTCTGGCCAAAAAATCCAAAAGACAAAAAGTCAAAACTTAAAAGACCGAATGGCAGATGAGAAAAAGGATAGAACCACATTACTCCATAACTTAAAGAGTCTAAAAGTAAGTGAGATAATGTGGCAAAAAAGAAAACGAAACTCGTAGCTTTTAGAAAATTATTTTTTGCAAGACGGGCTATAAAATATAAAATCAGCCAGACTAAAAAATAAAAAATAAAAGAATGAGTAAAATATTCACGATGAGATAAGGTAGCACTAACTAAATAAAAATAAAGACCGTCAATATCGGGAAAAATACCAAAAATAGCTCCCAAAAAATAGAGGAGATAAGTTTGTTTTTGAGTAAGATTTTTTGTCCAAATTTTGCGAGTAAAATAAGCGGCTAAAAATCCTGCTGGAGTGTGCGCAAAAAGCATAAAAATTACTTAATAAGTTCAATTATACTATAACTTTTACAAATTTCAAATACATAGACTTTTTGCTGTTTTGTGGTAAAATTAAAATCATATAACGATAACACAAAATGTTACACGTTACAAGTTACACGTTATAAGACAATGCTCGACGCCTTAAAACGTCTTACAAAACATTCAGCAATTTATGGCCTCGGTTCGCTATTTCAAAGTTTAGTGGGATTTATTTTAATTCCAGTTTATACACGGTATTTAGCCCCGGAAAGCTATGGCCGTTTAGAAATTTTAAATACGATTTTATTGATTTTAACAATGATTTTGTCATTCGGTTTTGCCTCAGCAATTTTAAAAGTTTATGAACGAGACTGCCCGACAGAAAAAGATAAAAAATCAGCGCTCGGCACAATGTATTTATTTGTAATGCCGATCGCAACTGCGGCTACGCTTTTATGCGCGATTTTTGCAAAATTTTTATCGCCTGCCTTGCTTGGCGAAGCGCGATATACTATTTATATCTATATAATTTTGGCGACAAATCTTTTAGCCGTTTTTTTAACTCTTTCTTTTGCCCTTTTGCGCACAAAAGAAAAATCCAGGATCTTTACATTCTTTTCTTTTTCAAAATTTATTTTTGTTCTGGCATTAAATTTATATTTTGTTATAAAAATGCGCTGGGGCGTTTTTGGAATTTTAGTTGGAAATTTATCAGCCCAAATAATTATCGGATTATTTTTTATACCAGTTATTTTGCGAGAAATAAAGTTAGTGTTTTCAAAATTTTTATTTAGCAAATTATGGCTTTTTGGCAGCGCCATAATCCCCGCTTCCCTTGCTTCTTGGATAATGGATTTGGCTGATCGATATTTTTTAAAACACTATACATCGATGACTGAAGTGGGACTTTATTCTTTGGGTTATAAAATCGGAATGCTGGTTTCAATGCTTTTAGTTATTCCTTTTCAACTTGCTTGGCCAACAATTTCTTTTTCTGCTGCCGCTAAAAATAATGTTAATGAAATTTATGCTAAAGTTTTGACTTATTTTACATTAGCAGGTTCTTTTTTTGCTTTATTTCTTTCAGTTTTTGCCAAACCAATTGTTAAAATCTTTGCCTCGCCGGAATACTTTTTGGCTTATAAAATTATTCCATTAATTGCTTTTTCTTATGTTTTATATGGCATTCATTTTGTTTTGGTGCCTGGCTTGCATTTGCGGGAAAAATCGAAGTATTATCCGGTGATTATCGGAATCCCTGCTGCGGCGAATTTAATTTTAAACTATTTAATCATTCCAAAATATGGTATGATAGGAGCAGCGCTGACAACATTTATTTCGTTTATTTTTGTAGTATTTTTAGCCTATTTTATTACTTCGCGATTTTACAAAGTTATTTATGAATGGGGCCGAATTATTAAAATCATTTTAGTTGTTTGTTTAATTTTATTTTTAAACTATATCAATAAATCTGACCAACTGACATTTTTAATTTTATACAATCTCTTGATTTTTATTGCTTTTCCAGTTATATTGCATTGTTTTAGGTTTTTTGAGAAAAAAGAGATTGCGAAAATTAAGAAAATTTTAGGAAGATTGAAATGGAAGATGTAAATTTAGTCATGTGCCATTCTGAGCGGAGCGAAGAATCTCTCACGAATGTGACATAAATCAAGATAAAAAATATGAAATTAATTATCATCATTCCGGCTTACAATGAAGAACAAACAATAGCTCAAGTAATCCGCGAAATCTCGCGGCAGATTTCAGGATGCGATAAAGTTGAAATTTTAGTTTTAGATGATGGATCAACTGATAATACGGTTAATGTTGCAAAATCCGCAGGCGCAGATTATATAATTTCAAATCTAAAAAATAAAGGTCTGGCTTTCACTTTTCAGCGGGCAATTGACGAAGCTCTAAAACTTGGCGCAGATATTATTATTAACACTGATGCAGATAATCATTACAATCAATCAAAAATTCCTGATTTAATTAAACCAATTTTAGAAAAAAAAGCGGATGTGGTAATCGGCGATCGATGCGTCGAGCAGCTTTCTGAAATGAAAAAAATAAATAAATACGGCAATTCTTTAGGCTCGTGGTTTGTTTGCAAATTTTTAAATTTATCAAAACTTGATGTCTCATCAGGTTTTCGCGCTTACACTCGCGATGCGGCATTGAAATTAAATGTTTTTTCCGGTCATACTTATACCCATGAAACTTTAATTCAAGCAAAAGACAAGAATTTGGCAATTGCAAGCGTTGAAATCCCTGCTCGTGAGGTTAAACGAAAATCAAAACTCATTAAAAGCATTCCGCGCCACATTATAAAATCATTATGGGTGATTTTTAGAATTTTTACTCTTTATAAACCAATGCGGGTTTTCTTCGCTTTAGGCGGCCTAATTTTTTTGATTGGTGTAATCCCGATTATTCGATTTTTGTATTTTTATTTTACAACTGGCGGACAAGGCCATATTCAATCTTTGATTATCGGCGCTATTTTATGTCTGATCGGTTTTAATACAATTGTCATGGCCTTCTTAGCTTCAGCAATTGGCTGGAACCGGAAATTGATTGAAGAAGTATTATATCGTTTGAAAAAGCGAGAATTTAAAAATAACAAATTTCAAAATCCAAATGACAAATGAAATCTAAGAAATTGGAAAATAGATTTTCGAAATTAGAAAATTGTAATAGAAATTCGAAAATGGAAAATGGTAACTAATTTCAGATTCCCTTTTTCTATTACAAACTTCCAATTTCTAACAACTAATTTCGATAAACAATGAATATATTATTTATAACTCGCAAATATCCTCCCCAAGTCGGCGGGATGGAAAAATATAGTTATAATTTGATCAAATACTGGCCCTCAGAAAAACAGGTCATTTTTTTAAACAAGTCACAATGGAATTTGGTCTGGTGGCTGCCCTGGGCGTTTTTAAAATCACTGCTTTTAGTGCTACAGTACTCTAGAGCACGAGAACAAGAAAAATCCTCCTCAATTCCACTTTTACAAAGGGGGAAGAAGGAAGGATTTCCATTTAATCTAATTTACGTATGTGACGGGATGCTTGCACCGCTTGGCTATCTGCTTAAAAAAATCACAAAAATTCCCGTGGCGGCAACTGCTTGTGGTTTAGATATTACTTATCCTAAAAGATGGTATCAAGAGGTTGTAATTCCTTCACTCAAAAAATTAGATAAAATTATCTGTATAAGCAATGCGACATTGGAAGAATGCGTAAAACGAAATATTCCACGCGAGAAATTGGTATTTATACCAGTTGGGATAGAGATGAAATTAAAAAATAAAAATGGAAAAATAAAAATTGCAAATAAAAATCTAAAGATCACAAATTTGAATATCGATTTAAGAAATAGAAAGGTTCTATTAACCGTCGGCCGGCTGGTTGCACGCAAAGGCGTAGCCTGGTTTTGTGAAAATGTGATGACAAAAATACCGCAAAACATTATTTACCTAGTTATTGGTACTGGACCAGAAAAAGAAAATATAATAAATATAATTGAAAAATATAAATTAAAAAACCAAGTATTTCTACTTGGAAAATTATCGGATAAAGATTTAGAAAAGGTTTATAAAATTTCTGATATTTTTGTAATGCCGAATATAAAAGTAAAAGGAGATATGGAAGGTTTTGGTATTGTTGTGCTTGAGGCAACAAATTATGGCCTGCCTGTTGTTGCTTCAGATCTTGAAGGAATTTCTGATGCCATAAAATCTGGCGAAAATGGCATTTTAGTGCCATCGCAAAATACAGAAGAATTTATCCGTCAAATTAATATTTTATTAAAAGACCAAGAAAAAAAACAAGCCCTAATTTTACGGGCTTTAAAATATAACCAAGAAATTTTTAGTTGGCGAAAAATTGTAAAACAATACTATCACGAATTACAAATTTGTTGCCATTGACTTCAATAAATTCTATTTAAAACCAATTGTATATAAATTAACTCTATCTTTAAAATTTTTTACTGTTGTCGTTACCTTGTTCTTATCTAGATCAACACTAGTTGGAATCTTTTTCCATGTTCCTTCTGAACTTTTCTTATATAAAACTAAGTCTTTTTCATCATATTTCTTTCCTGCCTTGGTCCATAATTTTTTAAATTGGTCATTATTATAATAAAAACTAACCTTTACATTATAGGCACCCGCTTTTTCTGCTTTATTTAAATTTGTCTTAACTGTCCAATAATTTTTTAACCCCTTTTTCTTATTTAATGCATACTTATCAATTTTTTTCACTTTTACCAAGAATTTATTTTTTTTAAGGTTAAATTCTTTAAAAACAAATTCTGTCTTTTCTTTTTCACTCATAAATCTTTTATCTTCTAAATGCTTTTTGCATTCAAACTTTTTATCAAAATCATATTCATATATCCATATAATCTCAATTTTTGCTTCGGTTTTAGACTCAATTAAGGTATTAGCTAATTCGATTAGAAGATTAGAAATTTCTTCCGTAACCGTATCACTTTTTTCAGTTTTTACTTTTAATTCTCCATCTTCTAATTCTGATTCAATTTTAATAAACATATAAGGATCCAGTGTTTTAACTTTTTCGACAATGCTATCCACTAATGTCTGTTGGGCTTCAGTTAATTGGCCTTCAGCCTCAAGTTCTAATTTTTTCTTTCCTTCTTTATAGTCATTTTCTTCTTTTTTCTTTTGTTCTTCCCAATCTTCCCATGATTTTAAAGTTACTCTAATATAAATTTCTGTCTTATTCGTTTTTAAGTTATCGATTAAATCATTAATCATATCATTTATTTCGCTGGTTAAAGTTCCTTCTATCTTCTTTTCAACCTTTAGTTCATCCTCTTCAAGTTCAATCTCAATTAATACTCTTACATAAGGCGTTAGTTCTTTTATTGCTTGCGCTAAATCGTATAATTTTTCTTTTTGTTCTTCAGTTAGATAACCTTTGACATCAACAAAAAATTGATTTTCCCCTTCTTCTATTAAATTATCATTATTCGCGATGAATTTTTTTAAATCAGCTTGTGATGCATTCGATGTTTTAAGACTAAATATTCCTCCTAAGGCAATAAATAGTGTAAAACAAATTAAAATTTTGACCGTTTTAATAAAAAGTTTTTTTGATTTCATAATTTTTTGTTAAATTTTACTTTTTATAGAACCTCCCCGTGATTTTAGTATATCACAAAAATTAAAATAGTAAAAATAGAGTTGTGAATAATTATCTGGCCAGAAATCAATCTAAATAACCCAGCCCCTTTAATCTCTCTTTTATTTTTTTTTCCTCTTCTTGAGAATACACTTCTTTATCTTTCTCTTTTAATTCTTTTTCTAAAATTTTCGCGACATATTCGTCTGCCGATTTATATTCTGGCAGGTTTTTTATTTTTTCTTGGATTTTTTGATAAAGCTCGTCGCTTATTTCAATTTTTGGCATATACATAATCGTCATTCCGAGCAAGACGAGGAATCTCCGAATTTGTTTCAGAATTTTAATAGAATAATTCTCAAACAAGTTGAGAGATCCTTCGTCGCTTCGTTCCTCAGGATGACATCTTAAAATTATTTATAATCATACTATAAAAATCTGTAGTTTTTGGATTCCCTAAATTTTTATCAATATTCAATGACCAAAAAGCATAATTTGAATGATCGCCAAATCGGCCGATTTTTTTCATTCCATGATCAGAAACAATCAATATCGTCGCATCAGGATGTTTTTCTTGCACTTTTCTTGTAATTTCATCAAGCTCATTGTAAATTATTTTCATTTTTTCTTCAAGGCCAAAACTTAAGTGCCCCACAACATCAGCAACGCCAAAATAACCCATTACAATATCAAAGTTTGTGCCAGAATTTAAAGCATTAAAAAATTGCTCCTTAATCTTTTTGTGATTTTCGAAAGCAACTTCATCGTAATTCTCGACTGTCCCCTTTTTTTCAAAAAATGCGCGCAAGGCGTCGCGTTCTTTCTTATGATCCTCGCTATAATTATATCCCGGCGTGTCTAAAACGTAAAAATTTTTAAAATGGTTAAAAAATGTTTCCTCTTTTTTTAATTTAAATGTCCATAAATCACCTGATAGAATTCTTTTTTCTTGATTTTTTCCAGTTAAAAAAGAAGACCACAAAACAATTGTCCGCGGTTCGGAAAACTGCGATAAATCTGTTTTGCCAAAATGCTTCTGCATCAAATTCCGGCAACCAAATTTTTTTACGTATTCGTATTCTAAACCATCAAAACCTAGAATGATAATCATAGATTGTCATCTTGAAGCCGATTTATTGGCTGAAGGATCCCTTTGCTTACAGGAGGGATTCTTCGTCGCTTCGCTCCTCAGAATGACACGATTAGATTTTAGATTTTATAATTCCCCCAGCAACAACATTTTGATTTTGTATTAATACAAATCTTCCTAGTTCCGGTGTTATACTCGAATCTTCAAAAACCAATGGTTTCTCTAAATTGAACGCAACTTCTCCGACTTCGGTATGTTTTAATTCTTTTGCATCTTTTTCCAACAATTCCAAATTTGAAGAATTTATTCGTTTTTCAATTTTTTCAATTATTCCATCAATTTCCTGCGTTGTGCATTTTAATGAAATATGGTCGCCAATTTTATAATTTCTATTTTGATCAAGCCAAAAAATATTTGCTTTAATTTTATCATCTACATTCGGCAATTCTTGATTATCCGTACAAATTACTTGTCCACGTGATAATTCATTACTATTAAAAACTGCACCGATATTATATCCTGCTCCCACTTCTTTTGATAATACAATATTACTGCCAATAAAGTTTAATATTTTTTCAATTTTAATTTTATTATTTTGCGGCAGAATTTTTACTTGATCCCCGCAATTTATTTTTCCATTTTCAATCCTTCCTAAAATGATATTTTCTCCATTTATTTTGCAAATATCTTGAATTGGCAACCGCAAATTCTTTGTTTTTTGCTCGTGAGAAACTGCGATTTTGTCTAATTCTTCTAAAAGCGATGCCCCCTGGTACCAACTAATCTGATTTGATTTTTTAACAACATTATCGCCATTTTTTGCGGAAATTGGAACTACTGCAAGTGGCACAATCGCCACTTTTTCTAAAAATTCTAAAATCTGATTTTTTATTGTATTAAATTTTTTTTCATCATAATTCAATTTGTCAATTTTATTAACTGCAACAATTACATTTTTAATTGCTAGTAAATTTAAAATATAGGCATGACGTTTTGTCTGTTCAACAACACCTTCGCTTCCGTCAATTATCAAAACCGCAGCATCAGCTTGCGAAGCCCCAGTCATCATATTTTGAATAAATTCTTTATGTCCCGGTGCATCAATAATTATATATTCACGCATCGCGCTTTTAAAAAATGTCTGGCTTGTATCAATTGTCATTTCTTTTTCGCGTTCTTCTTGCAGATGATCAATTAAATATGCAAATTCTAAATCACGGCCTAACATTTGGCATGTTTTTTTAATTTCATCAATTTTTTCCTGCGGTAATGAGTTTGTATCATAAAGTAGTCTGCCAATTAAAGTAGATTTGCCATGATCAACACTGCCGACAATGACTAATTTTAAAGATTCTTTTTGCATAATGAAAATCAATGAAAAAATTAGTAAAAATTATATTGTTGTAATAAATATATCCTGCATTTTATTACATATATCCAAGCGTCCTCAATTTTTGCATCATGTATGCTTGTTCTTTATCTTGTGCCCTGCCCGCGCGTTCTGCAGTTTTTGTAACTTTTAACTCTTCAACAATTTCTTTTACTGTTTTTGCATTTGAGCAAACCGGATTGCAACACGTCTCACAGCCAATTGAACGATAACGTTTTCCATTTTTTGAAAAGTAAAGTGATGTAATAGGAATATTTTCGCGTAAAATATATTCCCAGATATTTTTTTCAGTCCAATGCAGCATTGGATGGATTCTAAAATGCTGATCTTGAGCCAATTTTGATTTGTATTGATCCCAAAGTTCTGCTGGCTGATTTTTATAATCCCAAGTAAAATGTTCATCGCGAGGACTAAAAACTCTTTCTTTAGCGCGAATACCATGTTCATCGCGCCGAATAGCTAAAAGCAAAGCGCGAAATCCATATTTTGTCATTGCTTGTTTTAAGGCATTTGTCTTTAATTCAGTACAACATTCGAATTTTCCTTTTTTAGGGTTGACTCCGCGTTTCAAGGCCTCTTCATTTTTTGCCACAATTAAATCAAGACCCCATTCTTTTGTATATTTATCACGAAATTCATAAATTTCTTTAAATTTAAAACTCGTGTCAATATGCATGACTGGAAATGGTAATTTACCAAAAAACGCTTTGCGACAAAGCCAGAGCAGACTTGTTGAATCTTTTCCTATACTCCATAGCATTGCCATTTTGCCTTTATATTGCGCATAAGCCTCACGAATGATGTATATAGTTTTTTGCTCTAATTCAGTTATTTGGTTCATAATTATGGTTAATGATGGGTAATTATGACTTAATTTTATAAAAAAATCACAGCAATGTCAAATGCGATTTTTATGGCTAAAATACGCTAAAAATCAAAGACTGTGGATAACTAAAATCTTAAATCATAAATCATAAATCTTCAATTACAAATATCCCATTTCTTTTAATTTTTTCTTAATCCTGTCTTCATCTTCGCGAGTAAATCCTTCAATTTTCTGTTTTCCGCGCACAATTTCACGCAACAAATATGCGGTAAAGCTAGAAACTGAAGGAAAACCAGTACCGGAAATAAAACGCTCTACCTCGCGAAAAATCGGCGTCGGAATTGAAATTGTTGTAAATTTTTTATTCATATTGCAAAATTATTTATATTTTATATAATAATAAAACAAGATTTAAAAATAAGCAAATAAATAAATTTACGAATCATTATATATTCGCAATTCGTAGATTGGCATATCATTTGTAGATTTGCATCATATTTATGAAAAAAGTATTAATTATTGGATTAGATGGCGGAACATTTAAAGCAATAAAAAAATTTATTAATGCGTTGCCAAATTTTAAATTTTTAATTAATAACGGTACGCATGGAATTTTAAAAAGCACAATCCCCTTTTTAACAGTTCCTGCTTGGCCATCTTTTTATACCGGCGTAAATCCCGGAAAACACAGCGTTTTTCATTTTTTAACAATTCATAAATTTAATTTGGATGAACGAAGAGTTTATAGTTTTGCTGATGTTAAAGAAAAATCATTATGGAAAATATTATCCGAAAACAAAAAACGCTGTTTAGTTTGGAATGTGCCAATGACCTTTCCTCCAGAAGAAATTAATGGAAAATTAGTTGGCGGCTTATTATCTTTGTCAACCAAACGATTTGCCTATCCTTTAGAATTAGAAAATGAATTAAAAAAACAAAATTATGTTATTGATGCTTCATATCTTGATTTACATGACATGGATCCAGAAAAAAGTTTTAAAATAATTCAGAAAATTGATAATGACAGATTTGAAATTTGGAAAAAGAATTATCTAGAAGAAAAATGGGATTTTTCAATGATTGTTTTTAAATCTTCAGATATTGTTGGCCATGAATTTTGGAACGATGATAAAAAAGTAAAAACAACATATCAAAATTTAGATATGTTGCTGGGCAAAATTTTAAAACTAATTGATAAAGAAACTGCTTTGTTTATTATGTCTGACCATGGATTTAATAGCTATGAAGAAACATTTAATATTATGGCGTGGTTAAATAACGCTGGATATGTAGAATATATGAAATCAGAATTAAATGATGTTACAACAAAAAGCTGGCGTCAAATACAGTCTACTAATAGTAAATCAAGTGTCGTAAGACGATTATTAGGTGCAGTCGGGTTTGATCGGCAAAAATTATCTAAAAATAAATATTTTGATAAATTTAGAAAAATTATTCCAAAATCAATTAAGAAAATTATTCGCCACAATATTCCGCAGTCAACAAAAACAATTAACTGGAATAAAACAAAAGCATATACGCAGCTTGGTGCAAATTCAACTTGGGGAATAAATATAAATTTATCCGGCAGAGAATCAGCAGGGATTATTAAAGAAAGTGAATATCAAAAATTACGAAACGAACTTATTTTAAAACTACAAAACTTAAAAGATAGAAATGGTCAAAAAATTTTTAAATTTGTTTTACCAAGGGAAAAAGTATATTTTGGGAAATATGTAAATGAAGCGCCAGATATTATTTTTGATTCTGCTGATTCAAAAAGATTAATTGTTGCACGGTTTGACAATGATCTTTTTACTCCAACAACCTATTATACAAATTCGTATCATGATCAAGATGGCATATTTTTTGCTTTTGGTCCCGATATATGTTCAAGTAAAGAAATTAGACCAATTAATATTATAGATATAGCACCAACTATATTAGATTATATGAATTTGGAAATCCCAAAAAATATAGACGGAAAAATCGCACGAGAAATTTATAAAATTAAAAAATAATAAAAATAGATATAGACATTATGTTTTGAAACCATACTAATAAATTTGTTGGTTATCTAAATAGAACATTTTTAGTTATTTTTTCGAAATTTAATACGGAGTCATAGTAAGCACAAAATATTTGTTGTAAAAAGCACAAAAAACAAAAAAAACAATGCTTACTAAATTCTAGCTATAGCTAATATTTAGTAAGCATTACTTGAACTGTAATTTCTAATTCTACTACACATAATATGATTTCTATAAAAATCGTATTATGTGTTATTTTTGGTAAATCTTTAAATACTCCCTCTCAACTGTATTCTCTTTTTTTATTTTATAAAGAAAATAAAATTCCTTAAAAATAATTAAAATAGAAAAAAATACAAAGCTAATTGTTAAAGGAATTATATCTTTAAAAACTAAAGTTAAAATCAATGAAATACAAAAAATAGTCATATCATTTGGAAATTCTGAAATTGTTTTAAAAAAATTTGATATTATATTTTTTTGAATTTTTATATTATTATCTCCTTTTTCTAAATTTTTATAGTTATAAATCGGATTATCTTTTTTAGTTGTTAAAAATGTAACAGCGCGCATTAGAGCATGTTTAGATGGTGAAATTAAAAAAACTGAAAGAAAAATTGCTAAATAAATAATTTTTATATCAGTTGTTTGTTGATAAATAAATAATGATAAACTCCAATAAACTGCAGGATTAATTAAAACATGTCCGAATGAATCAAGAAAAACACCAAATAAACTTGACTTCTTTTTATATCTAGCAACTTCGCCATCAACAAGATCAAAAATAAAACACAGTTGCATCAAAATAATCCAAGGAATAATTCCTTGCCATTGCCAGATAATTAAAGAAAAAACTGCTAACCAAGCAAGAATAATTTGAAAAAAAGTTAGCTGATTTGGCGTAATGGGAGTATGAACAAAAAACCAAGTGAAATAAATTGAAAAATGACGCGAAAATTTAACTGCCCACCAATTATGGTATTTCTCGCGCGGCTTTCGACAAATAATTTTTAATTCACTTAATGACGGCATAATGCTTTCAGTTATGTGCACTATAAAATGTTTTAAAAATTTGGCTTTCTTCCGATTCAATCATAACCTTGTCAGCATATTTTAAAGATTCGATTATGGTTTTGCGGTTTTGGGCAGAAAAAATAATTTGCTTATTTTTTAAATTCATCGCATTTTTGTCATTGGTTAGCGCAATAATTAATTTGCCGTTTTTGTCCAACAGATTTTTGAGATTCTTAATTTTTGAAGCATGACCAAGGTGCGGCAAGTCATAAACGCCAGTGTTTAAAATGTTGTTAACTCGCGGTTCAATATAATTTTTTGAAAATGGATTTAATAAATAAAATCTTCCGCCAATATTTTTTTCAATTGCTCTAGCAACTTTTACATTAAAAATAAATTCCTCTCCTTTAATTAAAAGATCGATATTTTCATCAAAAATAAAAATTCCTGTTTTTTTAGAATTATCAAAATTTTTATCAACTCTTTTGAAATATAATTTTAAACTTTGATTTATATTACCGCGATGGAATGACAAATTTAGATCTTGATTTAATCCTTGACATAAAATTTCGCCAACGTGCATCAGTGTTTTAGATTGAAAAATTGATTTTGGATTTAAAATTGCGTTTTTATATATATTTTCTAATTTTTGATGGGTATCTTTAATAATCTTTGCTTTTCTTTTTTCAATTAAATTTAATTCCTCATCGCTTAAATAATTTCTGCCATTATTTAATCTTAATGTCGTACTAGAACCGCGAGCCAGTTCTCCATTAAATTTTTTATTTTCTTGAATTATTCCTCTTTGCAGCCACATCGCGTCAATTGTGTTTTGTTTTTTATGCATGAAATCTAGCGTTTTTTGTACTGTTTTTTCATCAAATTCATAAATATAACTTTCGGGCAGGTTATCTTTTTTAAGAAATTGTTTAAGTAATTTTAAAACAACATTTCTAGTAAAAAATGATAAAGGAATTTTGTCGTTAAAGTATTTAAAGAAAAATTTTAACATTATAATTGACCAATATTATTTGATGTGTTTTTTGAAATTGTGTCGCGCGATATAATTTGTTTTATCAACTTCTTATCATATTCGCCAAAAAATCTGAAAACCCACAACGATAAACCAAAGATTACAGCACCTAAAATCGCTGTCACTATAACATTAAAATAATCTTTTGTAAAGTAAAGAAACAACGCCAACACCGCTGCTGGCAGGAAACTTTTTAAAACCGGCAAAAATAAAAATATCATTTTTTCTTTAAAATCGCGGGTAGTGATAATATAATACACCGCGGCAAGAAAAAATTCCGAAAATAAAGTGGTTGCTGCCGCAGCAATAAAACCAAATTTTGGAATTAATATTAAGTTTAAAACTAGATTTAAAAACGCTGCCACTCCTTGTATTGCGGCGCGGCGGTTTTGTTTGCTGGTTGAAAGAAGATAAGTGCTGAAAACTGAACTTAAAAATTTCAAAAAGATGAACCATGCAAGAATTTGCAAAATTATTATCGCTCCTTCATATTTTTTTCCATATGCCAATAAAACAATCGGCTTTGCCAAAAAAAACAATCCGCATGATGCTGCAAGGCCGAATGTTCCTAAATATTTTACCAGCACGCGGTAGATTCGTTTTAATTTTTCTCGTTCACTCATTGCAATTCGGTAAATTACCGGCATACAAGTTTGCAAAATAATTTGAGAGAAAATAAATATTGCAACAACAAGACGATAAACTGCAGAATACAATCCTACATCATGCGAATCTTTAAAAATTGAAAGTATGACAGTGTCTGTTTGAAAATAAATAATAAAGAAAAAATGCGAAAGGCAAAATGCAAAAGCGCCGGTGAGCATTGGATAAATTTGCGACAAAACTACCTTTGGTTTTAAAAATTTCAAAAGAATAAAAATGAAAAATAACAAAATGACCACCGAAACAAAAATTTGAACATAAGCGATATTTTTTAAATCAGGGTTTTTTAAAACAACTAAAAGAGTTAAAATAAATAAAAGAACGCTATAAAATATTTGCTGCCAGCCAATAATTTTAAATTTTAGATTTACGCAAAAAACTCCTTCAAAAATCTTTCTTCCTTCATAAATCAAAGTTGCAATTGCAATTAATGAAATAAGAGAAATTACCTGGGGCGGATATTTAAGGATAATTGCCGCAACAACAATTGCAAAATATAAAATCAATGACATTATTAATTCAATAACCAACCCATTGCCAAATAATACAGGAAGTTTTGTCTTATCGCGCGAACCTTCACGAATCAAATAAGTGTTCATTCCCAAATCATTAAAAACCAAAAAAATTGCCGCAAATGCCACAGCAGTTGAATAAATTCCAAAGTTTTCCACGCCTAAAAAACGAGCCAGAACAATTGTCATCGCCGCCATAAAAGCTTTAAAAACACTTCGTGCAATAAGCAAAAAAACAGTATTTTTGAAAATGTATTTGAATAACATTGAATATTGAACATTAAACATTGAACATTAAACATTGTTCAATGGTCAATGATTAATTTTTAATCCCGTCTTTTATTCCTTTCATCGCCCCTTTTACAATATTCGGCAAATCGGTAAACTTGCTGCGAAAAAGCCAGCGGTGTAAAATCGCAAAGGTTAATGTATATATCACGGGAATAAATATTGATTTTCTAAATTTTCGGAAAAATAAAAATTTATTTCTAGTTAAGTAATAGTTTTTAAAATAGCTTCCTTCTCGTGTTGTGCGTGAGGCTTTATGCCAGATTTTTGCGCTAGGTATATACATTAAATCATATCCCGCGCGCTTTGCCCGCACGCAAAAATCTGTTTCATCATAATAAACAAAATATTTTTCATCAAACAAGCCTATTTTTTTGATTACTTCTTTTTTTATTAATGTCGCGCAACCAGGCAAAAAATCAAAATTGCTGCGCGGCGTTTCATATTGTCCAACATCTTTTTGATTTTTTGCCACATTCCGAAAATTTCCAAAAAAATAATTTATTTTTCCGCCAATCGCCCAGAATGTTGATTTGGTGACAGTTGCCGAATGGGTCGATTTCGACCATAAGGAGAAATCGACGGGCGACAACATTTTATACTTCATTAAAAAATAGTCGCCCTGGGGACTGTTACCGATTTCATGGTAATAAATCTTCCCGCTAGCCAAGCCAGTTTTCTTATCAACCTCCAAAAATTCCACCATTTTTTTTAGAGAATTTTTATCAACAATAACATCATTGTCTAATTTCCAAATATATTCATAATTTTTGTGGACGGCGCAAATTCCTTGATTATACGCCGCTGGCGCGCCGAGGTTTTTCTGATTTTGAATTAATCGGAGTGACAGCCGCAAGGCTGTTAATTTTTTGAAAAAATCTAAGATCGCTTTTTGCGACCCGTCATTCGACCCGTTATCAACAACAATAATTTCTAATTTTTCTTTTGGATAATTTAACTTTAATAATGAATTAAGGCATTCCAGCGTATCTTTTTTGCCGTTGTAATTTGGAAAAATTATTGAAACAAAAGGGAAATCCATATTGCAAAATTATTAAAAAATTGATATAGTAAACAAGAATCTAGTATCTGGAAACTCGAAACTCGAATTGAATAATAAATATCGAATTCTAAATTCAAAATTCGATATTCGATTCTAGATTCCAGTTGCAAAATTCGAGATTCAATTTAATGTCACCTATACTTTCCAAATTTACCTTATTTTTTTGTCTTTGTCTATCTTTACTTTTAGGCCTGGCTTTCTTTGGCTATTTTAAAAAAAGCTTGATTTTGGTATGTATTTTTTTGTCATTTTTACTGTTTTTGATCTCAATTTTAAGACAAATTCTCAAAAAACAACTTCAAATCAAAAAAATCGATTTAATAATTATTGTTTTATTGCTACTATTTTCACTATTCTTAAGCTTCTTTCATCATGATCTGCCTCGTGGTCGAGATGATGCAAGTTATCTTGTGGCGGCAATAAAAATAACTGAATCTCATTCTCTTGCTTTTTCCGACAAATTGACTCACACTTTTACTGGCTTTAGAAATTTGGATAGTGATCGTTTTACTTCTCAATTTCTGCCTGGCTATGGCACTTATTTAGCAGTATTTTATAATCTTGGCGGCCTGACTTTACTTTTTTGGGCAAATTCTCTTTTAATTTTTCTTAGTTTATCTTTTATATATTTTCTATCGAAAAATTTGGGCGGCCGAAAAACAGGAATAATCTCTCTTTTATTTTTAGGAACCTTTTATACTACCTTCTGGTTTCCTCGCCGTTTAATTTCTGAAAATCTTTTTATGATGCTTTTTTGGTCTAGTATTTTTTTATTCTTTGATGGAATTTTACAAAAAAAGAAAGAAAGTTTAGTCCTTGGCTTTATCCCTATGACTTTAACACTTTTTGTCCGCGGTGAAGCAATCGGTTTTTGGCTTATCTATTTAGTAATAATACTTGTTCACATTTTATGCGACCGCAAGAAATGCAAACAAATTGCAAAAACATCATTTACTTCAAATACTTTAAATATTTCAAATGTAAGAATTTATTACGATTGCCCCGAATACCCCGAAGCTTGCTTCGGGGATGCGGGGCATGGTAATCAAGGCGGCGGAGCCGCAACTTCTCGTAAAAAAGCCGCCCAGATACCCCGCAGCTTGCTGCGGTGGAGGCTTTATTTTTTGCTAATATTGACAATATTTGATCTTATTATTTTTATTTATTATCTGAAAATCTACAATGGACTTTCTTATTTTATTTTCCAATTTTATTCGCCTTTTAAATTTTTTATTTCGCTCTTTGCTTTGCTTTTTCCTATTTTATTAATTTTATTTATTGTTTTAGTTTTAATGTTTTTTTGGCAAAAACAAGTCTTGCGAAAAATCTTTCAATTTATAAA
>JBFLZX010000003.1:22214-48133 GCA_040756075.1 Patescibacteria group bacterium
CGCCTTTTAAATTTTTTATTTCGCTCTTTGCTTTGCTTTTTCCTATTTTATTAATTTTATTTATTGTTTTAGTTTTAATGTTTTTTTGGCAAAAACAAGTCTTGCGAAAAATCTTTCAATTTATAAAAATAAATTTTCAAAAAATTTTATTCTTCTTAATATTAATTTCTATCATTGCTTATGAAATTATTTTATTTCTACAAAAAAATCTAACCTGGAATTTCTATCAAATTCAGTATGGTTTTAAAATCTTAACTTTTTATCTTATTGCTTTTTATTGCTTATTTATTCTCTTTGGTCTTTATCATCGTCTTTTTAGAAAGGCGGAATTTATCTTAACTTTGCTTGTTTTCCCCTCATTTTTATTTCTACTTCGTTCACAAATTGCTTTGGACCTGCCTTGGTTTTTGCGACATTTCTATCCAGTATTTATACCTTATATTTTTATCACTAGTTCCATAATCTTAACAAAGACATTGTTAAAAGAAAAATTCTATTTTTTTTGCCATGGCAAAAAAAATAGACTCGGTTCTTTTATTTTCGGATTTTTCATTGTCAGTAATCTTATTTTTTCTCTGCCTGTTATTGTCTTTTCTGAAAATAAAAATGTTCGAAAACAGCTTCAAAGCTTTACTAAAGAATTTAAACAGAAGGATCTAATTATTATGACACCTGGCTGGGATTGGCAAAAATGGGCTTATCCCTTACATTACTTATATCACCTAAATATCTTGCCAAATTTTAATCTCTATCCAGAACGTGAATTTAAAAGCGAAATTAAAAACAATAAAGAAAAACTTGATGATGACGCGATAGTCGTGCAATTAAAAAGAGATTACGAGAAAAAGTCATTTGAAGAATTTAAAAAACTAATAAAAAATTTTGACGCTGTTTATTTGCTTATCGAAAAAGAAGATGTGATTATTTATCCTTATCGTCAAGAAAATCTGGAATTTGTCAAAGAATTTCGCTTAAAATACAAATCTTTGACTTCTGATCCAGGCAATACAAAATATGTTCAACAAAACGCTCAAAATTTAGACATTCAAAGATTAAATGCTAAAATTGAAGAAATCCCGCCGCGAACAAAACAAACTAATGATTTAATTTTGAAATTATACAAAGTAAAAAATAAAGAAGAAATGGTCTTTCCAGAGCGCCAATATGACGAAAAAGACATTTTAGATTTCAGAAGAACTTTAAAAAGATGGCTAAGGTGACGGCTTTGGCCGTCATCCTGAGCCCCGAGTTTGTCGAGGGGCGAAGGATCTCTCGCGAATGCCCAGCTGAGCTGAGCGAATACGAGGAATGCCACACATACGTGTGAGATTCCTCATCCCGACAAGTCGGGATTCGGAATGACAACCATCAAAAGTTTAGTGCGATTTTATAGTGTGATGGCTATAGGTATTTAGTTGATTTTTTCTTCCTGCACCTCAAAAATCATCACTTTCCCCAATTTCTCGCTTTCCGGAAATTCTGCCACTTTTTTAAGAAATTCTGCTTTTAATAATCTATTCTGATAATCCCATTCTATCCTTTTTTCACCGATAAAATGTCCTAAAATCTTTTTGCCAGCATAAACATAATTCACAGAATTATCTAAATAAAATTTTTTGCTCTTTCCAGAATTTGGGTTATAAATCTGATCGCACTTTTTATATGGCTGATTTTTCTTTTTCTGACAATCTTCGCCATCTGCTGTCGCGCGGCTGGTCAACAAATTAACATAACTGCCCCAGCTTCCCATAGATATTGTCGGCGGATAAACTAAGATAACATCATTTTTCTTAGTATGCTCTTTTATCCAAGTTATTGCTTTTTCATCTAATCTTTGCAAGCGCACCATTTGATTGTATTTGACTGCCTGTGCAAAAAATTTCGGCAAGGCAAAAACTAATAAAAGGATAACAAAATATTTGATTAATTTATTAAAACGAAGAAATGGCAAATAATAAAACAAAAAAATACAAATTAAAATAACAAACGGGACAACCAAATCTCTGCCAAAACGCAAAGGCAAAACAAAAAACTTATATCTTGAGCCAAAAAACAGAGCCAAAGCCCACAAAAGCACAATCATCCGATAAATCGATATGCGATGTTTAACATCGTAAGTTAAACACCAAAGGAAAGCAATTAATCCAAGCCCCCAAATAATTGATCCGAGAGCTCGGCCATAGTAACTTAATTCTGGAATAAAATTTAAATACGCAGTTCCAGCTTCTTCTTGAATCCCATCCTGACTTTCAAAAAATATATCAGTAACTTTTTGAAAAAAGAAATTTGAATAAAAATGCCAAGTAAAAGGGATGAAAAAAACTGCTAAAATAAGAATTAAAACAAGGAAATTTTTGAAATAAACTTTTTTGACGGTGTCATCCTGAGTCCCGATGCCAATCGGGACGAAGGATCCCCTGGCTTTCTGGATAAGGATAAGTAACGATTTCATTGAAAAAAGTCTAGAAATTAATAACCCCACTATTAAAAATAAAAAAATTAAAACAAAATATGTGGTAGAAAGCGAATGGGATAAAATAACCGCGCCAAACAAAACCGAAAGAAGAACAATTTTTTGCCAATCTATATTTCTTTTTAAAAATATGCTTGGCAAATTTGCAAAACCAATTATCATTAAAAAGAAGGCGGCAAATATATTTAGATAAGTTCCTGCGTCATAAATATTCGCTGGCTGGGGCGACAATAGTATTAATAACAGCGGCACAAATAAGGCTAAAAGATAATTTTTAAAAAATCGTCGGGCAAGAAAATAAAGAGATAAAGCAGCAGTAATTGTCAAAAAAGCAGTAAAAAACAATGTTAAAGGAACTATTGATGTTTTGGTCGCTAAGGAAAGGCAAGCTAACAAAATATGAAATAGCGGCGGATCTTGCGATCCCTCAAAAACCAGCGTTTTACCGGCTAAAATAGTGTCTTGCGCCTCAGTCATATGACGAATTCCATCATCACCAGGCGGCACCAAGTAATGATAATGAAAAATACCGTAATAATAGAAAAAAGTAAGAAAAATTACAATAATAAAAAAGATTGTGTAATAGATAGATTTTTTTGAGAAAAACATGGGTTTAAAATTCAAATATCAAAATCCAAATAACAAATCAATTTCAAAATCTTAAATCTAAATATTTAAAATTTTGATTTTTGGATTTGATTTGACATTTGAACTTTGGATTTTGTCATTATAAACTAATGAATCAACTCTGGAAAAAATTGTTAGTGATCTGTAAATTATTGATTTTAGGACTAGTTTTTGCATTATTTGCCTGGCTTTTCTATCTTTACTTTTTTACTTGCCAAAAAGTGACTCGCATTTATGACTTTTCCCGTCGAGACGAGTATATTTCAAAATTAAAACCCTGGAATCGCCTCTCCCCTATCTTGCAGGATGAATTTGGCGCCTATCAAGAATTAAAAGATAAAATTGTTTATTTTGATATCGAAATGCCTTTTTATTCAAAAGGGGTAATTGCGGAAATAAAATATAAAGGAAATTTGGATAATGTTGAACTTGGCATCGAACGACTTGAAGATAAATTTTTCAGAGAAAAGGCAGAAATTATTAAGACAAATGATTTTAAAATTGCTAAAATAGATTTTCAAAAATACGAAATTTCAAAAAAAGCTGGTAAAATTCCTTTTGATATTAACCGGCAAATTTATGTTAAAAATAAAAAAACTCGTTTAATGATTAATTTTTTAGATTGGCAAAAGCTAGATAAAATAAAAATTTACGAAATCAAAATTATTCATCAAAAACCAAAATTAAGTTTAGAATTATTTTTGCCGTAAATCATATGTGATGCCAATCTACAAATGATATGCTAATCTACAAATTGCGAATAAACGAATTCTAAATTCATCCAGCTACTGAATAAAATGAGTCCTCATTCGTAATTAGCATTATTGGCATGCCATTTGCAAATTAGCATCATGCATTAGCAATTCGCATAATTGGCATAAAATTCGCATATTTGCATCATGTTATTATTTATGAATTTTAAAATCTTTCTCGCTTCCTTATCAATATTTATCTTTTTTGTCTCTCTTGCCGTTTATCTTATCCTTTTTCTCATCAATTCGGCAATGGACGGCTTTGTGAGTTTGTTTTTTAATCTTAATTATCTGCTTATCTTTGCCCTTATTTCAGGTATTGTTTTTATCCTGGGTTCCTTTCAAAAAGAAGGTTGAAATTTACCTTGCTCTCGCAAGGACTCCGATTAGCCTTGACAGAAGAGAAAAAATTGACTAAATTAACTATATCATCGCTAATTTCCACGAATCTACCGCGAATTTGCGCAAATTTTAATATCATTCGCGATTAAATTCGCGGATATTCGCGAGTAAATTAGCAACAATTAACGACTCTAATGTTAATTAAATCAAATTTAACCAAAATTATCAAGGTGCTTTGCTTTTTAGCCATTGTCTTATTTGTTTTAAGTTTTTTAGTCGCTTTAATTTTTGGTTTTCCAATTAAACAAACTCTACGCGTTGTTTTTGGCTCTGTTTATGTCTTGTTTGTTCCTGGGTTTATTTGGAGTTATGTGTTTTTCCCAAAAAAAAGCAAGGTGACTGTTACCGAAGATGACAGTCACCGTTCGGTAACTGTCACCGAATCGCAAAAAGAAAAACCTCTTGACCTCATTGAACGCATCACTTTATCCATTGCTCTTTCAATGGCAATGGGCCCGCTTTTAATATTCTTTTTAAATAAAGTTGGAGTAAAGATAAATTTTGTAAATTCGTTTATTGAATTATTAGTATTGATTATTGCGGGATTTACAATGCTTTTTATTCAAGAAAGAAAAAAATTTAAATTATTAAAATGAAATAATTTTATGAATCGCATTGAAAAAGAATACTTAATAAGATTAAAAAAAATTGGACCACAGAGACGTCTTAAAATTGCTCTCGATTTAGAAAATTTAGTTTTAGATATAGCTCGCGAAGGAATTAAGAATCAATACAAAACGAATGATAAAAAAACCGTAAATAAAGAACTTAAAAAACGAATTCAACTTGCAGAGAAACTTGAAAATTTATGGATCAAAAAGAGGCCTTTATTAAAGCCATAAAAATTTTAAAAGAACTAAAAATGCCCTATATGATTGTTGGCGGTTTTGCTGTCAGTTTTTGGGGCGAACCGCGATCAACGCACGATCTTGATATAGCGATTGAAATTAAATCAAAAGATAAAAATAACTTAATAAAAATTTTTCGAAAAAATGGCTATTATATTGATGAAGTAGCGATTGAAGAAGCTGTAGATCTAAAAAAAATGTTCAATGTCATTCATCCAGAATCAGAATTAAAAATCGATTTTTGGATTATTGGTGATGATTTATATAGTCGTGAAAAATTTAAAAGGCGGGTCGGGCAAAAAATTTTTAATCAAAATGTATTCCTGGCTTCCCCAGAAGATATGATCTTAATGAAATTAGAATGGTTTAAGAAGAGTCAAATTTCAAAACATTTTCTAGACGCTCGAGGAATTTATAAACTACAAAATGATATAATCAGCCAAAAATATCTCAAAAAATGGGCAATAAAATTGGGTTTGCTAAACATTCTAGATGATCTAATGCAAAAATAATGCAATATTACGACTACCTCATTGTTGGCGCCGGCTTTTCCGGATCAGTACTAGCCGAACGACTTGCCTCACAATTAAATAAAAAAGTTTTAATCATTGACCGCCGTCCTCATTTGGGCGGCAATTGTTATGATTATTATAATAAAAATGGTGTTTTAATTCAAAAATACGGCGCTCATTTATTTCATACAAAATATAAAGAAGTTTTTGATTATTTATCTAATTTTACATCATGGCATAAATATGAACATCGCGTTAAAGCCTGGATTGATGGTGAAATCTATGATTTGCCGATAAATTTGAATACTGTAAATAAATTTTTTGGAAAGAATTTTACGCCGCGCCAGTGCAAAAAATTTTTAGAAAAAATCCGTGTCAAAATAAAAAAGCCAAAAAATGCGCAGGAACAAGTGGTTTCAAAAGTTGGCTGGGAGATTTACCGGAAATTTTTTGAAAAATACACTTTAAAACAATGGGAACGACATCCAAAAAAATTAGAACCGCTTGTCACAGCACGAATTCCTATCAGATTTAATACTGACGATCGATATTTCGACGACCCCTATCAATTTATGCCGAATAAAGGATTTACGAAATTATTTGAAAAAATGTTATTGCATAAAAATATCACTGTAAAACTAAAAACTGATTTTAAAGAAATCCGCAATCTGGACTCCCAGCGAAAGTTGGGTCTGGAGTCCCGACGAAAGTCGGAGATAAGATACGATAACTTAATTTACACCGGCTGCATTGATGAATTTTTTGATTACAAATTTGGCCACCTACCTTATCGTTCTTTAAAATTTAAATTTAAAACTTTTAATAAACCATTTTATCAAAAATATACTGTAATAAATTATCCAAATGATTTTAAATATACAAAAGTTGTCGAGATAAAGCATGCAACAAAACAAAGAATAAACAAGACAACAATAGGCTATGAATTTCCAAGCGCGTCTGGAGAGCCATATTACCCTATTCCCCAGTTAATAAACCAAAAACTGTACCAAAAATATCTTGCGCTTACAAAAAATTTTAGGAATGTATTTTTTTTAGGCCGGCTTGGGCAATATCAGTATCTGAATATGGATCAAGTTGTATTAGCGGTCTTGAATTTATATAAAAAATTAGCTAAAATATAAATTGTCATTCTAAGGAGCAAAGCGACGAAGAATCCCCAAAAATATGAGATTCCTCGCTGCGCTCGGAATGACTATATATCCAATGAAAACTGCTCTAATTACCGGCATAACTGGCCAAGATGGCTCATATTTAGCCGAATTTTTGCTCAAAAAAGGCTACAAGGTTTGTGGCCTGGTCAGACGGTCCAGTACCGAGAAATTTGACCGAATTTCGCATATTATTGATAAAATTGAACTTATTCAGGGTGATTTGACTGATCAAAGCTCGCTAATTTCTGCTCTTCAAACTGTTCAGCCTGACGAAGTTTATAACCTCGCGGCACAATCATTTGTCCCGACTTCGTGGAACCAATCAATTCTAACTGGAAATGTGACGGCTTTGGGAGTCACGCGTTTGCTTGAAGCAATTCGGACAGTTGATCCTAAAATCAAATTTTATCAAGCGAGCTCCTCGGAGATGTTTGGCAAAGTTCGCGAAACCCCGCAAAATGAAAAAACTCCATTTTATCCCCGCTCTCCTTATGGTGTCGCAAAAGTTTATGGACATTATATTACTGTAAATTTTAGGGAAAGTTATGGAATGTTTGCCTGCTCGGGAATACTTTTTAATCACGAGTCAAGCAGAAGAGGATTGGAATTTGTTACTCGCAAAATTTCTGATGGTGTGGCAAAAATAAAATTAGGCTTAGCGCGCGAATTACGTATGGGAAATTTAGACGCCAAACGAGACTGGGGTTTTGCCGGAGATTATGTTCAAATGATTTGGAAAATGCTTCAGCAAAAAAAGCCAGAAGATTTTGTCATTGGTACAGGCAAAACTCATTCTGTTCGTGAATTTATTGATTTAGCTTTCAAACATGTAGGGCTGAATTATAAAAAATATGTAAAAGTTGATAAAAAATTTATCCGGCCAGCAGAAGTTGATTATCTGGTTGCTGATCCAACTAAAGCAAGAAAAAAATTAGGCTGGAAGCCAAAAGTTTCATTTAAACAATTAGTGGCGATGATGGTAGATGCGGATTTAAAAAGGCTTCAACAGGAAACAAAATTTCATCAAATCAATGGCACAAAAAGTATAAAATTTCATAATGCTGCTGGGAGTTTGGTGAATGTGATGAAAAAATAATCTTTTATAATTTCAAAATCCAAATGCCAAATACCAAATGAAATCCAAATTTCAAATGTCAAAGATAAATACGACTTAGAAGAAAGAACAGCAAAGTTTGGCGAAGAAATTATTGAACTTTGCCAAAGCCTAGAGAAAAATGCAATAAATCTACCACTTATTAGCCAAAGTATTCGATGTGGCACAAGTATTGGAGCAAACTACATGGAAGCAGATGGCGCTGAATCAAAGAAAGATTTCAAGCATAAAATCGCAATTTGTAAAAAAGAAGCTAAAGAAATGAAGCATTGGCTTCGAATGATCGCTAAAGCAAATCCAGATAAAAAGGAACAATGTAGGAAACTTTGGCAGGAAGCATAAGAACTAACTTTAATTTTTTCAGCAATTTTAAAAAAATAATTTGATATTTAAGCATTTGACTTTCATTTGACATTTGAGCTTTGACATTTGGATTTAAAACGTAGATTTATGCAACGTGCACTTATTATTGGTATCTCTGGTTTTGTCGGGCCATATTTGAAATCTGAATTAGAAAAAAATGGATATAAGGTTTTTGGATTGGATAGAAATAGAAAATGTCATTCCGAGCGAAGCGAGGAATCTGACGCGAAGCGTCATCCCGAGCATAGTCGAGGGATCTCTCGCGAATGCGAGACTCCCCTTTTTCACTGCGACCTACTTGATAAAAATTCTGTATGCCAAGTTATAAATAAAATCAAACCAGACTTTGTCTTTCATCTTGCCGGTTTTAGCTCTGTCTGCGAAAGTTGGAAAAAACCAGATCTTTGCCAAAAAATCAATGTCCAAGGCACACAAAATTTATTAGAAGCGATTTTACGCGCAAAAATTAATCCAAAAATTTTAATCGTCAGTTCGGCAGAAGTTTATGGCAACCCAAAAGAACTGCCCCTAAAAGAAACTTCTCCGCTAAATCCAGAAAATCCTTATGCAAAATCTAGAGTTGCTCAAGAAAAACTAGTACAAAGCTACAAAAATTTAAATTGGATTATTGCCCGAAGTTTTAATCATACTGGTCCTGGCCAACCGCCAATATTTGTCATCCCCGAATTTGCAAAACAACTTGCAGAAATTAAAAAAAACCTAAATGGAGATCCCCCAATCAAACTCCGAAGTGTCATTCCGAGCGAAGGCCAGCTGAGCTGGCCGAAGTCGAGGAATCTCTCGCGTATGCGAGGCGAAATCTCAGACAAGCTGAGAGATTCTTCGCTTCACTCTGTTCCGCTCAGAATGACTCAGCAGAAAGAAGCACAAAAAAATTCTAGGCATATTATCAAAGTCGGTAACTTAGAAGCGAAACGCGACTTCTCTGATGTCCGTGATGTTGTGGCTGGCTATCGCCTACTTCTAGAAAAGGGCAAAAAATACGAGATATACAATGTTTGTTCTGGCAATGTGTATAAAGTCGAAGATCTATTAAATACAATGATTTCACAAATTGGTATGGCTGTTAAAATTGAAGTTGACAAATCAAAACTCCGCCCGCAAGATATTCAAGAACTACGCGGCGATAACACTAAAATCAAAAAATTAGGCTTTAAAAATAATATCTCAATCGACAAAACATTAAACGATTCTTTAGATTGGTGGATAAAAAATTTAAGTGCAACCTCAAAAAAACATTAGTTTTTAGTTTTAACTGTGGTTTTGACATCTGAGATTTTAGTCTTGAGTTTTTTTCATGTCTTTAGCACGATCGATGTTCAAAAATACATTTTGGTTGGGAATTGCCCAATTTATCCAAGTAGCGTTAGCTGCCATAATTGGAATTTTACTTGCACGATATTTAGGCGCAATAGACTATGGGAAATATACATTTGCCATTTCATTTACGTCATTATTTGCTGTACTATTTGATTTTGGGTTTTCAACATATTTAATCAACGAAATTGCACGGGACAAATCTAAACTTAACTCTTATCTGGGTAATATTCTAAGTCTTAAAATTTTAATTAGTGTGATTTTTATTATTTTGATTTATATTTTAATAATTTTTTCGGGCAAGCCTTTTGATGTTAAAATTCTTGTTTATGTTTCTGGATTAACCTTAATTTTTAATTCATTTTCAATATTATTTTATGCAATTTTTCGTGCTCATGAAAAAATGGAATTAGAAGCTTTGTTTGTATCTTTATTTGCTGTAATTAATTTTATATGCGTCATACTTGCAATACTTATAAAATTAAATTTGTTACAAATTTTATCAGTAAGTCTTTTTGTTAGTTTATTGGGAATTATTACAGTTTTTGCATTTGTTCAAAAAAGAGTAACAAAAATAGAGCTTAAAAAAGAAATACCGCTCTGGAGAAAACTTTTAAAAGATATCACACCGTTTGTTTTAAGTGGTGTTTTTATAAATATTTATTTTTACATTGCACAAGTAATACTTTCATTTATGAAAGGCAATGAAATTACAGGATGGTATGGTGCAATTTACAAAATTTTACTCGTCGTTACTTCAGTTATTGGAGTTTATTACGCAGTTTTTTTCCCAATTGCATCTCGGTTATTTAAAGAAGATAGAAATAAACTCAAATTATTGCTACATGTATCTATGAGAGGCGCGCTAATATTGTGTTTACCCTTATCATTTGGCGTTGCTTTGTTAGCTAAGCCCCTGGTGTTATTAATTTTTGGCAATGATTTTTCTAAAAGCGCATCTGGATTACAAATTTTGATTTGGGCCGCGGTGTTAATTTTTATATGTTCGGCATATAGCAATACATTGTTAGCTTGTTTACAGCGTAAAATCTATACAATTGGCGTTGCATTGGGTGCAATTGTAAATATTGTGGCTAATCTTATTTTGATTCCCCGTTTTAGCCTTGAAGGAGCAGCTGCAGCAACTGTTTTAACAGAAATAATTGTTTTAATTTATATGTATTATAATTTTTCTAAAAAAATAATGAAACTAAACTTTTTAATATATTTATTAAAACCATTACTAGCAACCATAGTAATGGGGGTGGTTATTTATTTTTTAGATATTAAACAAGTTAATATTTTTTATATAATTTTTGCTGGGATTATAATTTATACAATAGCACTTCTTATTTTAAAGGGGGTTAAATTTAATGAATTATTACTCGCAAAAAATATATTATTTCCAAAAAATAAAATTTCATAATATACATGCAACCTAGTGTTTGTATTGTAATTTTAAATTGGAATGGTCTAAATGACACAATAGAGTGTCTAGAATCGCTAAAAAAAATTAACTATAAAAATTATAGAATTATTGTTGTTGATAATGGCTCAAAAAATGATGAAGGAAAAATCCTAAAAGAAAAATTTGGTGATTATATTTACCTAATTCAAAATGATAAAAATTATGGCTTTGCTGAAGGGAACAATATTGGAATGAAATACGCTCTGAAAAATGGCGCTGATTATGTTTTATTATTAAACAATGATACGATTGTTGAATCAAATTTTTTGGATGAGTTGGTAAAGGCGATATCAAAACATAATAAAGATCGAGTAGAAATGGCGGCTTGTAAAATATTAAATTATCCTGATAAAAAAACTATAAATGCAGTCTGGAGTTCTGTTTATAAACGTGGGCTATTTCGAGGGAAAGGTTATGGGATAACTGATAGAGGTCAATATAATAAAGAAAAAATTGTCTTTGGTCCTTCTGGTTGCTGTGCGTTGTATTCAAAAAAGTTGCTAGAAGATACAAAAATCGACGATGATTATTTTGATAAAAGTCTATTTGCATATCATGAAGATATAGATTTAAATTTTAGAGCTCAACTAAGAGATTGGAAATGCATATATGCTCCTAAATCTGTAATTTATCATAAACATTCGCAGTCATTAGGAAAAGAATCTCCTAAAAAATCATATTTATGTCTTAAAAATAATCTTATTGTGCTTTTTAAAAATTTACCAAAGAAATTATTTTTAAAATATTTCTTCTATATAATACTGTATCAAATTTTAAGTTTTGGATATCATTTATTAACTGGTAAGATTATGGGGGTAAAAGGTCAGATTCAAGGAATAAAGGATTTTCCTAAATACTCCAGAAAACGGCAAATTATCCAAAAAAATAAAAAGGTTTCTAATAAATATATTGCTTCAATATTAAATTAATGCCGTTTGTTTATATCATCATTCTTAACTGGAACGGTCTAAAAGATACGATCGAATGTCTTGAGTCTTTAAAAAAAATTACCTATTCAAATTATAAGATGATTGTTGTTGATAATGGCTCAAAAAATGATGAAGGGAGAATTCTAAAAGAAAAATTTGGTGATTATATTCATTTAATAAAGAATGATAAAAATTATGGCTTTGCTGAAGGGAATAATATTGGAATAAGGTATGCGATAAAAAATGGCGCTGATTATGTTTTATTATTGAATAATGACACAGTGGTTGAACCAAATTTTCTTGATGAGATGGTAAAAACTATCGAAATAAACAAACATAAAAAGGTCGGTGCGATCGCGGCAAAAATTAAAAATTATTTTAGAAAAAATATAATTGATACTGCCTGGATTGAAGTTAAAAAAACTAGTGTTTTAAATGCGGCTGGTTATCAAGAAAAGGATAGTTTTAAATTTAATGAGAGAAAATTTGTTTTTGGTGCATCGGGCGGATGCGCTTTATATAAAAAAAGTATGCTGGAAGATCTGTATTGCAGAAACGGTTATTATTTAGATAATGATTTATTCGCCTATTATGAAGATATTGATTTAGCATGGCGGGCACAATATTTAGGTTGGAAATGTATTTACGAACCTACTGCTGTAGTTTATCATAAACATTCTCGCTCACTGGGTGAAGATTCACCACTTAAGGCTTACTTAAGAGTTAGAAATCATATTTTAGTATTATTTAAAAATTTACCCGTCTTATTATTTATAAAATATTTTATAATCATTATGATAGTTCAATTACATAAATATATAGTTTTTAGACGAAATCTTTACATGGTATTAAAGAGTCAAATTGATGCAATCAAAAAACTAAGCTACTTTTATAAAAAAAGGAAACTGATATTAAAAAATTTAGATACGAAGAATCTAAATTTTTTAAGCTGATTCACTATATAAATCTCGAAAGGTATTTTTTCAAAGGTTTTTTTATTGATCATTTAATTTATTTTTATTTACCTTAAAGATTTTTACATATCCAAGATTACGAAACTTCTTTTCTTTGATACTATAAACCTCTTCTAAAAAATAGGCTTTTGATAATTGATTTTGATAATCCCAGCGTAAACTTTCTTTGGCAAGATGCCCTCCTAGAATTACTTTGCCGGCATAAACATAATCAATCGAATTATCTAAATAATATTTTTTTGATATTTCCGAATTTGGATTAAAAATTGGATCGCAAGGAGGTTCGTCATCTTGAGGACAGATATTGCCATCAAATGTTTTACGGTCTGTTAAAAGATTAATATAGCTTCCCCATCCGCTAGCGACAATTGTAAGTGGCATTCCTAAAATTACATCGTCTTTGTTTGTATTTTTTACTATCCATTCCATTGCTTTTTGATCTGATTCTTGTACGCGAATCATAAGATTATATTTTGTGACTCCTCTAAGATTATTAGAGATATAAAATACGAAAATAATACTAAGAATTATCGAAAAAAATATCCTTCCTATAAAACCATTTGAGCAAATAAATCTAAATCCAATATAAATACCGTAAGCAGCCAAAAGAGTTAGAGGTAAAGCCATATCTCGTGTAAAACGATGGGGAAGTTGAAAAAAAGCAGATCTTGAACCTATAAATAAAGCTAATATCCAAACGAGAAGAATAATTTTAGAAACATTCGAAATATTTATTTTTTTAAGGATAAAAATAAAACCTAAGATTGAGAGGATAAATATAAAAATTCCACTATAAGAGCTATATGCTTCGATCGAAAGCGGATGTGGTATTGTCAAGACAGTTGTTTCTGATAAAATATTTGCTTGGTTTGTTGAAATACCAAATATATTAAGAATTTTCAAAACTGTGCCTCTGACATAAAAATTCCAGGCCAACAAAAAAAGAAATAATATATTAATTAAATCAAAAAATAAGATTTTATTTAGGATAATTTTATTTTTTTTGATAAAATAAAGATATATGCTGTAAATTGTGATTAAAAATAATATAAGAATATAATATATGGCTGATAAAGAGTGACTTAAATAAACAGCAAAAGAAAATATTAAAAGAAGTAATAATTTTATCGAAAGTATTTTTTTGTTGGAATTAAGATAGCGTATAAGACAACTTAAAGAAAGAGGTAAATAATAAAGGGCGGAAAATATATTAAGATATGTCCCATCGTTGTAAATTCGGTCTAACGATGGTGAAAAAAATCCATAAAGTATAATTGCGATTATAATTATAAAGCTGCTTTTTTTAAAAAATTGTCTTGAAACAAAATAAAGGCTAAATATTGCTATAATGCATAAGAAAGGCGTAAAAAACTTTGTCACATCAATAATATTGCTTTTTGTAATACTAGCAATTGTTGCGATTAAAATATGAAAAATAGGGGGGTCAAATGCCTCTGATATTGAATACTTTTTTATTTCAAAGTTATCAAGAATATATTTCGCTGCGGTTATGTGCCGAATCGGATCATCACCAGGAGGAACAGGATATTTATAAAGAAAAATATTATAAAAATAGGCAAAAATAAAAATTACAAACAATATGCCGATAACACAATAAAACAATATTTTTTTTCTATTTTGCATATTTTTTTGCATCGGGATTTATGCTTAGCGGCATGGAGTATTTTTCAAACCAATTTCTTACATCTTTGTTTGTTATGGCTTTCTTCAAAATGTTTCTTCTTTTTGGAATATTTTTCAGAATTCCGAGTATTCCATGAAAATATCCTTTGAGAATTGCTTTTATTATCAAAGCTTTATTTTGTTTTTCGAAATATCGACTTCTAAAATTTCGCTTTTTGATTGATAAGAAACCTAGTTTAACTAATCTAACTGGTGAATAAATACAGCTTTTCAGCATGTATAAAACGGAAAAATTTTTAATGACATTCCATACGCCGTTTCTAATTACATAATAAATTGTCTTATCAGAAAATTTTCCAGAACTAATAGACTGTTTATGCAATATCTTGGCAGTAGGAACATAAACTGCCTTATAACCAGCGAGTCTGATACGCCAAGCCAAATCGGTGTCCTCACAATACATAAAATAGTCTGGATCAAACAATCCTATTTTTCTTAAAAGTTCTGCTCTATATAGGGTAGCACAAGCATTCACGCCAAAAACTTCTTCTTGTTTTTCAAATTGCTTAATATCTTTTTGGAATATCCCCCTATCTTCGCTTTGACCATCTAAAAATGGAATCATTCCTGTCGAGTTAATGATATTTGGATTGTCATAAAATAATATTTTACTACCGCAAGCTCCAATTTTAGCATTTTTTTCCGCACAATAAACAAGTTCAAAAAGCCAATTTGGATCTGTCTTTGTATCATTGTTTAATGTAACGATGTATTTCATATCAGGGTAACTCAAAGCTTTATTTATACCAAAATTATTTCCTTTTGCAAAACCATAATTCTTGCCTAACGGAATAATTCTAATCCAAGGAAAATTTTCTCTAGTATATTTAACCGAATCGTCATTACTCCCATTGTCCACTAAAATTGCCACAAAATCTTTATAAGTTTGTTCTTTTAATGCCAAAAAGCATTCCTTAAGAAGATGTTTTCCATTCCAATTGACGATAATAATTGCAACCTTTTGGTTATTCCTAATCATTTCTCTTATGATAATTCTAAATTATTTATAGATTGATAAATACTTAAAATATTTTTTGCTAAATTATCCCAACTATATTTTTTAAGAATAATTGCATGGTTCCCAATTCGTTCATTCCATAACTCAATATTTTTTAAAATATCAATAATTTTTTCGGCAATCTCGTTAATATTCAGATTAACAACATATCCATTTTTATTTTCAATAATTAAATCTCTCGTGGCATTATCTGGATGATTTATAACAACAGCTGGCAATCCGCAAGCATTTGCTTCTAAAACTGTGATGCCGAAACCTTCATTTGTCGAAGGCGAAACAAAAACCTGGGAGGTTTTAAAATAAGAAAAAACATCTAACTGATTTCCCAAAAAACCTAAAAACTTTATATTATTTTCTAAGTCAAGGTTTTTTGTCTGTTTTTTTAGTTCCTCTTTTTCAGGACCGTCGCCAATAATTATGCATTTTATATTTGGCTTATACTTTTGCTTAATTATTTTAATAGCTTTTATTAAATAATCAACATTTTTATGTTTAATTAAACGGCCAGCAAAAATACAGTCACTTTTCAGATTCGCCCTAGGAGCTTTATTTATTTCCTCAATGTTAATTCCATTTGGTATCACGATGATTTTTTCTTTTTTAATCTTTAAAATTTTACGTAAACGCTCGGCAGTTGTGTCTGAAACTGCAATTATTCTGTCTGGCATCTTAACTGCTAATTTTTCAATCCAGTAACTAAAAAATCCCTTAAATTTCCCCAAATAATCAAACCATTTTTCCTTTCCCCAAACTTCATGCCATGTAACAATTAGTTTTTTTCTTTTTAATAAACATACTATTTTACAAAAAATCAAATGAAAATAAGGAATCTGATCTGCGTCGAAAATATCAAATTTTTCGCGCAAAAGCGGAAAAAAAACTTTTATTCCAAAATAAAATGCCTGCCAAAGCGATCGGCGGCGTTCTTTTTCTGTGTATATGCTTTTTAATTTACAAACTCCGTGTAAAACTACGCCATTTTCGATTTTTGCACTTGCGCCTTTCCACCATTTCATCGTAAAAATATGGACTTCATGTCCATATTCTACCAATCTTTTGGAAATTTCATAAAGTCTTTTTTCTCTACCGCCGACAAAATACGGATAAACAGCATCGGAAACAAAAATTATTTTCATTTATTTCCATTTTTTAATCGTTTTATCATTTTTTTCAATAAAATAAATTCTTCTTGTGACTTACGGTTAACTGTATCAACAACAAGTCCAGTAATGCCGGTAAGAACACCTAAAATAACAAGTGATGTTGCGGCAATTGCTAATGGTATTCTTGAGACAATGCCGGTAAAAATATATCCTTTAATAACAATTGCGCCAAAAATCAACCCAAAAAGAATAAATATACCACCGAGTGAAAAGAAAAAATGCAAAGGCTTATAATCTTTTAATATTGAAAATATAGTGCCAATAACCACAAAACCATCACGAAATGTTCGAAGTTTTGACTTGCTTCCTTTTGGTCGTGAACGATATTTAATATCAAATTCTTTTACCTTGAAACCTTTTTCTAATGCACGAGCAGTTATTTCTGGTTCGATTCCGAAACCCTCTGAAATGATTGCTAAATTGTCTACTAAATTTCTAGAAAATACTCGATAACCAGATTCAACATCAGTAAGTCTTGTCCGAAATATTAGATTAAAAACCCAGGTCAAAAATTTATTTCCAAGATAATGCAAAAAAGTAATTGATCCTTTTTCTGCAAATTTTAATCTTGCACCAATTGTCATATCTGCTTCTTTTTTTATAATTGGCTCAATAAGTTTACAGACTGCCTCCGTAGGATATGTATCATCACCATCAACAAGAACATAAATATCAGAAATAATGTTATCAAACATTGCTTTTACTGCACTCGCCTTACCCTGCTTTCTTTCAAACATAACTTTTGCCCCAGCTTCCTGCGCTAATTTGACTGAATTATCAGTAGAATTATTATCAATTACAATAATTTCTGCGTCTGGCAGTTCGCGTTTAAAATCCGAAACAACTTTTTTAATTGTTTTCTCTTCATTATAACAAGGGATAATGACAGATATTTTAGCCATATTTATTCCATATTTAACTTAAAATCGTCAAAATAAATATCTATGTTTTCTGCGGGATTGCCACCACTAACCATAATTTTTACTCCTGTAGGCATTGTTTTATCAAAATCCTGCTTTTTTAAAATTTGATTTTGATTTTTAAATAATTCAAACTGTCCGTTATTTTGCCAAACTATCTTTAAATTTATCCATTTGCCAATTGGGAATTTATAAAAGAAATCTTTGTGATTACCGAGGTAGTTATAATATACTCCTTGCTCTGATGGAAATAAAACAAATCCACTTTTTATGCCTTGAGTAATTGGAAATTCTTTGATATATTTTTTATCTTCATTTTCTTTTATAAAATCAAAATATAAATCAGCGCCATAACTCCATTTATTTGCCTTTACCATAATACTTGCATCAATTTTATCAAAACATCCGTTAATATTTTTAATAACTTTAATGTCTGTGCCTGCATTGGTTGTGGTTAAACTTTGTTTTCCCTGATATTTTTCATTTTGTGTTATTCGAACTCTCCAATCATACTCTAAGTTTTCTTGTGTGAAGCCACTGTCCTCAAATCCATCAAAAAACTCTTTTTTAAAATTATACTTTTCAAAAATTGGCTTAAATGCTTCATTGCAATAATTGACTTCACTGGCTGTTTCTTTTTTAATTGGTGCGTCGCTTCGTTCAATTTCAAAATCTGACATCCTCACCCCTTTATCTTGATTTATCATAACTTCCTTATCATTTTCATCAAAAATTTTAAACATCACTTCATTGTCTTTTGGTCTTAAATTAGATAATTCTACTTCGACCTTTTCTTCTTCGCCCAATTTCATTGGCAAAACATCAAATTCAGTTAAAACTTTTTCATCCAGCCAATCCTCGTTCAAATAAACTTTAATTTTTCGCTTCTCGCTTTGAAAATTTTCTATCTTAAATTTTAATTTTGCGTCGATATTTTTTTCCTCGGGATTTACAAAAGTTAGTCGCGCTTCATCATAGGCAATATTAAAAAATCGACCAGTTCGCCTCTCCCAACTATTCATCCCCCAATTTCCTTCGAAATTAATTGGGATTTGTCTTTTTAAATCTAGATTTTTAATTCTTAAAACAACAAATCTATCATCATTATACGGCACAGCCTCAATTTCAAAATTATATAATATAAACTTGGCTAAATCGCTAAATTCCTGTTCTAAAAGCCAATCTTTATCAATTGCAATATATCGAATATTATAGCGATTTATTGTTTCTTGACCAATTTGGTAATAATAATCGCGATTTATTATATCTAAAGTTGATTTAAAATCTAAGTTATTGAAAAATAATTTATCAAGAAGTGAAATAGAATTTATTTTTTCCGAAGTTTTATCAACAAAATCTTCATATCTAATAAATTTGTGGTTATTTTTTAAATAATCAATTTCTGCGGGTAAAAATAAAATTTTTCCATCATTAAAACCTTTGTAAAAATCAAAAGGGATGGAGTTTTCTATTTCGCGGTATCTTACCTCAAAAAATTTTATACCCTCAGTTTTTCTTTCTTCGGTTAATTCATGTTCCCTGCCATCATAATCAAACATTTTAAATGCAATTGTATTTTTGCCTGGCTTAATATCATCTAAATTAACAAGATAAGATTTCGCCGATGGACCAACGATAAAATCCGTTTGCTTTACGTCATTGAAATAAACTTCTAATTTCCGTAAATCAGTGCCAGTTCCAGCTTTAAAAAATAATTCTAAATTTTTTGGCTGCAAAGCATAATTTTCGACAACTAAAGTCGCATCATTTAACATCCATCGTTCTCTAATAAGTTCTTTCTTTTTTTCTTCCTGAAAAATTCGGGGGTTGATATCTCGTTTTGCCCAGTTTTCGCCTTCATAAATTAAAATTTGATCGTTTTTTTGTGAGAATAACTCATAAACAATTTTATCACCCACTATCATCCATTTGCCATTTGTATTTTCTTTCAAAAACTTAACAATTTTCCGCAAATTAAGTAATTCTTGAAATTTCTTTTCTTCCCATTCATTTTCAGAAACTTTAACCATTACACCCCTAGTCTCATCTAAAAATTTACTGTCAAAAATAATGTATTTAATATTTTCTTTTTCAAGATAAGAACTAAAAGTTGTTTTATAATCTGGATTTATAAAATTTGCATAATTTACTTGCCTGCCCTCTGGCAAATAATTGGCTATCGCGCTGCTTACCGCACTTTTGTTCTTTTTAGTTTTTTTATTAAAATTGTCGAAAAATAAACTTTCTTTAAAAATGACAGAATTTCCATAAATGGAATTCTCATATAAAAATGTAGTAGCAAGGTTTGATGGCGGAGTAAGAAAAACGATTTTTGAATTATCTTTATTCTGGGCTAAATTCTTATAGAAATCAGGGATTTCTTTGCCAGGCTTTAAAAATGACCAGAAAGCGAAAATAGTAAATAAACTAACACTTAATAAAAGAACCGTCATCCTGAGCATTAGCGAAGGATCCCCTTGAATACGAGGGGGATCCTTCGTCAGCGCTTCGCGCTTCCTCAGGATGACACTTTGTGTCAAATAATAAATTCCCAATGACCCTGCTAAAATCAAAAAAACAAATCCAAACATCAAAAATCCTGACAAATCCGCAGTTTGATTAAAAAATGGAAAATAATAATATAAAAATAAATATGGTAAAGCAATTTTTGGCTGATAAAATTCCTCATTAAAAACTAGATAAGGACCAAGAGAAAATATAAAATATAAAAAACTTAAAAAAATCAAAAGACTAATCCATTGATTCTTTTTCCGATTACACCAAGCAAAAATCAACAATGCTAAGCCAATTAAAACAATTATTAAGAGAACCAAAAAATTAATGCCCAAGATAATTTGAGACTTTTCAAGCTGCAAAAAATCTAAAACTGGCTGCAAAAGTCTTCCAGGATCTAATGAATGTTCTAAAAATTGAGAGTCACTTAAAGACAAGGGTTCTGTTTTTCGCAAGACAAAATAATATTGCCAACTAAAAAATAAAAGAAAAAGAATAAATAAAACCGTCATCTTTATCAAAAATGGCTTTATAATTTTTAAATTTTTTAATGAAATTTTTAATCTGGCAAAAAACCAAAAAGCTAAAATAATTAAGACTAGCAACAATGTAGAAATGCCAACAAAAAGACTATAATTCGATAAAAAGATAAAGAAAAATAATGATAATGAGCCGAATTTTAAAATCTCTCTTGTGTCATCCTGAGCCCCGATGACAATCGGGGCGAAGGATCCCCCTACATTCCTAGTGGGATCCTTCGCTCCCTGCGGTCGCTCAGGATGACATAAAGAGGATAGTTGCATAGGATGACTGCTTTCAAAGAATTTAAGCAAAAACAAAATAAAAAATCCTAAAAATGGAGTGATTGGGAAATACAATGAAAGTAGACCAAAAAACATGGCGCATAAAATGACTGTTGTGTCATTCTGAGTCCCGATCGCAATCGGAACGAAGAATCCCGTTGTTTTCATGCTAGGACTTTGAGATCCTTCGACTCGTCCCGATAAATCGGGACTTCGCTCAGAATGACTGAAAACAATAACCTGCCTAAACAAACAATACCCTACGCAGCTTCCAGCAAAAAACAACAAAATTAGCATCAAATTAAATGCCATTGGTTCGCCAAAAACTAAATGAAAAACATAAAAAATGCCATACAAACTAAAAATTGCTGAAAAATAAAATCCAAAATTTCTAGCCTCACCTCCCTGAAATTCCTTGACCTTTTCAAAAAATTTCCCAAATTCAGGTAACAAATCTAAATTGATCGCTAAATTTTGAGAAATTAAAAACATGGCTGGCAGTAACAAAACTAAACCTATAAAAATATAAGCTAAAAAAACGAATAAATTTTGATTCCTTTTTGAAAAAATAAATAACATTTATAGCAATTTAAAAAATGGAATGATTTTAACTTTTGTTTTATTTATAAAAAATTCTTTCTCTACACCAATATTAACAATCCAGGCCTCTTTCGGACTATATTCTTTAATAAAATTAGTCATTGACCGTTCGATCAAAACTTTTTTGTCTAATTTTTTATATTTTACTTCGATTGGCAAAATTTCCTTCTTTGAATCAATTACAAAGTCGATCTCCGCACCATCTTTAGTTCGCCAAAAATAAATTGAACTTCCTGTATATCGCAACTTCTCTCTAAGCAAATTTAAAATTAAATTCTCGAATAAAAAACCTAATTCATGTGGTTGATATAAATTGCCAAAAATGCCCAAAGTATAATTTCGCAAACCAAGATCATAAAAATAAATCATTGGAGATTTTGTGATTTCTTTTCTGATATTTCTAAAATATGGATTAATTCTTCGAATAATAAAAGTTTTTTCAGCATACCATAGATAATTTTTAATCGTTTGGCTGGAAATTCCGACTGTTGATGACAACTCTGAATAATTTACAAGATTTCCAATTTGACTTGCTAAAATTTTAATTAAAGAGCTAAATTCATTTATTTTGGCGACATTTAATAAATAAGAAATATCTTTTTCTAAATAACTATGATATATCTCATCAATAATTTTTATCTTTTCTGATAATCTATCTTCCAAAATTACTTTCGGATAACCACCAAAATTTAAATACTCACGAAGAAAATTTGCAGTTTGATCTTTATCAAGATCGAAAAATTCAACAAGTTTATCTTTATAACGATAATCTGTTTTAAAATTAACAAATTCTTCAAAAGTTACAGTATTCAGTTCAAAAATTCTTTTTCTGCCAGTTAGTGACTCATGAATTTTTTCTTTTAATTCCAAACTACCAGATCCTGAAACAATAAATTTGTATGGTAAATTTAGATCATAAATTCCTTTTAAAAAAATTCCAGCATTTTCTTTACGTTGGATCTCATCAATAAAAACATAGCCCTTGTTTTTTCCGAATTCTAATTCTAATTTTGCAATTAAGGCTGATTGCGAGACAAAAAACTGTTTATCTGGCTCGAAATCCAAGCTAAAAAAAGCAGTTTTTTGATCCTGTGTTTCAAGATATTCTTTAAGCCAAGTCATTAATGTCGTTTTTCCAGTTTGCCGTGGTCCGATAATCAGCGAAATTTCTTTACTAGAAAGATGTTTTTTGATTTCTTCAAATAGTTTGCGCTCAATTTTCTTCATGAGAGTGCTGATAGTTATATTTTAGTACGAGAATTTCAAAAGTCAAGTTATTAAATCTTTGATATTTTGCTATTTTGGAATGTCTGGTGCTTAATAGTGATTTTTTGAGGATTGTTTCTTGATTATCGGCGATTTCCGTCTCGATTCCCTCACATACTTCACAAATTGCCCCAAAACACCAATAACAAGCATAAAATAGGCCATATTTGCCGCTTTTTCTGCCACTGGCTCTTGTTTATAAGTTAGCAAAAATGGCGTAATTATCAAGAAAATTAAGGCTAAAGCAATAAATGCACGGGGGTCGCGGAATTTTAAAAGCCACACTTTAAGCCAAAATCCAAATTGACTTTTATTTAAAGACAGCAAAATTACGCCCAAAATCAAGACAAAATAATTCAAACGATAAGGCAAGAACACTTTTTCTTCTACTCCAGGGTTATTCATCACCAATTCTGCCATCCAAAGTAAATTCAATCCAAAAAATGCCACAATTAAGCCAAAAACCAATTTTTCGTTTTCCATGTCATCCTGAGCTATTTTCTTTTTGTCATCCTGAGCCGTAGGCGAAGGATCTCTCAACTTGTTTGAGAAAATTCTCGCATTCGCGAGAGATTCCTCGCTCCGCTCGGAATGACGACTTGCCACTCTATTCAAAATCACTAAATCCAACAAGACAAAAAATAGTAAAAAATAATCAATATTTGACCAAAACGAGCCCTGTCCATAAGCATACCGCAAAACCAACAAAACAACCATTGCGCCAATTAAAACCCGCGACAAAAAATATATTACTCCTCCTGCCCAGCCAATTTCTTTTTTTAATTTTTCTCTAAAATTCGACATATTTTGTTATGGTGAATATTTACCATAATTATTGTAAATTATTACAATGATACCATTATTTATACTGATCGATATAAAACGAAATTAAATTTAATAATTCTTTTTTTAAATTATTTTTTACCCATATTTTTTGTTTTTCATTTAATAACTCACCAAGCCCCTGTAAAATATATCTGTTATTAACATTTTTTTTAATAAACTTTATTAAATAATTCAAATAAATTATTAATGGCTTTTTAAAACGATTTTCAATAATTTTTTCATTAATCGGCCAATTGTTCTCAAAGAAAAAATAAATATCAAATAAATCCCTATTTGCAATTTTTTTCCGTTCAATTGTTGTCAAAAGCTTATTTGCAAATGCATCAGATCTAGAAATGACTGGCATTGCAATACCATAAAATTGCCGCAGTTCATATTTATTTGAAATTTGTCTTGTGGAAATTTCAATTTTAATATTCTGGTCTAATTTGCCGTATGATAATAGAAAAAAAATCGTATTTTTTTTAATATATTTATTCTTAATTTCGCCTCTTTTTTTAATAATTTTTTCTATTGCGTCATAAACAAATTTAACATCACGCACTTGTAACAAATTAAAATCTAGGTCAACAGAAAATCGCGGCAATCCATAAAAAATGTTACAAGCTGTACCTCCTTTAAATCCTAAAATTGCAGCTAATCTTCTATTTCGATAAATATCGTTCAAAATTTGATACATCACCAACCGATGTTTATTTATGTTTAGCATTTTTATAATATTGATTTAATCTTTTAAGTAAGCTATCGCTATGATAAATTTTGATTAACTTATTGCATTTTTGCCAATCAATTTTCGATAAGTTGTCAAAATAATAATTCTTGTATAAATATATTGCATCCAGAAATGCACGTTCTACTGAGGCAATGTAATAATTTTCTTTTTTGATAATGCCGTCTAAATTCAATAGAATATCATCTTTAATTTTTCGATAGATGAATTCCTGCTTATTGCAAACTATTATCCGACTTAAATTGCTTACTGAAAAAATTGAACGGTAATGCTGGAAAATCACGCCTTCATTTCTTAAAACTGTTTCCAGGCTTATATATGAAGGTGTTTTCAATTTTCCGGCTAACTCGTATTTATCATAATCCAATGATAATGTATAAATTCCTTTTCGTAATCTGATTAAATCGCCTTTTTTTGTTAAAAAATATATTTTGCTTTTTAAATATTTTTCATCAAAAATTTGCCACAAATAAGTTAGTTCTTTTATGGTAAAAACTGTTTGTTTAGATTTTAATAAAATCGCGATTGATTCTCCTGCCATTTGTGTACTGATAGTAATTGTTTTTAATTACTTTCAGTATATAAAATTAGAGATTTCTGTCAAATCCCATTATCCACAGATTATTTTTCGACTGCATTTTGGTTATTGAATCCTGACATTACCATGAATTACAATAAATATCTTTTTGCAACTTGCGGATATAATTCCTTAATATTCTCTAAAATTTTAATTTCACTCTTATCTTCCAAAAATTGATATGCATCTTTAACAACAACATTAATCTTAATTTTCCTAATTTCCTGATTTAAATAATCAATCAATTCTACGCGATTTTTAATATTCATTTTAAATTCCTGCAATAATTTAAAATTTGGCTCAATTTTTTTATTTAGGTACCAAATTAGATCATAAAAATCGCGTCCTTTATAATATCCCCGGCTAAAACAAGCATGAATTTTGCCAGCCATCATACTTGATAGATTAACATTTTTTATGATAAAATTAAAGCCAAATTTAGAAATAATATTTGTTTCATTTATATAATTTTTTTGCGGGTTGGAATCGATTTCAAATTTAATAGATAACTTTTGGTCTTTATGCGGCGAGAGTTTAAATTTATATAGAACATCGGAAAAACGAATAAATCCTTTATAAACAATTTTTTCAGCTTTTCCAACAACATCAACTTTAATTCCCATTTTGCGCAAATCATTATTTAAATAACTCAACATCTCGAGAAAATCAAATTCTTTTGTTGCTAAATTAAAATCTAAATCTTCTGAAAATCTTGGAATATCATAACAAATCCGCAAACAAGTTCCGCCCATAAAAATTAATGCGGTATTATATTTAGAACCGTATAATGTTTTTAAAATTAAAAC
>JBFLZX010000004.1:0-2421 GCA_040756075.1 Patescibacteria group bacterium
CCGCTCGCAAAAATTTTTTTGGCGAAGCCCAAGCGAGGGCGGGGCGGGAAGGAAAAGGGGTTTGGGGAAAAGGAATTCCCGCCCCGCCCGAGCGAATTTTTTAGAAATCGACGTCGGGGTTTTCTCGGTAAAAAGTCCGAACTTTTTCCAACAAACACCACATTAGACGATTTGTTTCGCCCTCGCCCCTCGCTTCGCTCGGGGCTCGGGCTTCGGCGGGCAGAAAATATTTTTCGCCTGCGGCGAAAAAACGAAAATTTTTAAATTGTCGGTGTAAATATAAAATTAAAAACTTCTAAAAAATATGGTCAAATACTTCATCTATTGTCGAAAATCAACCGAGGAAGAAGAAAAGCAAATTTTGAGTATTGAGGCACAACTTGTTGAACTTCGGGAATTTGCCAAGCAAAATAATCTTTTTGTCGTCCGCGAGTTTTACGAAAGTAAAACCGCCAAAGAGCCGGGCCGGGAAGTTTTTAATTTTATGCTTTCAGAAATTGAAAAAGGCAACGCTTCGGGAATTTTAGCGTGGAATCCCGACCGCCTCGCCCGAAATTCTATTGATGGCGGGCGGATTATTTATCTCGTTGATACCGGCAAAATTACCTCGCTAAAATTCCCTACTTTTTGGTTTGAAGCGACACCGCAGGGAAAATTCATGTTGAGTGTCGCTTTTGGACAAGCCAAATACTACACCGACAATTTGAGAGAAAACATTTTGCGGGGAATCAGACAGAAAATCAGACGGGGCGAACTTTCGGCAAAAGCCCCGCTTGGATATTTCAACGAGCCGAGATTGAGAACGATTGAACCCGACAGAAAAACATTTAACAAAGTGAAAGAAGTTTTGCGGGCTTTTGCCACTGGTGAGCATACACTTACATCAATTCAAAGCAAAATGTTTTCTCTTGGCTTGGTTGGCAAAGACGGAAAACCACCTCATCTTTCCACAATCCAGAAAATTTTGACCAATCCGTTTTACTACGGACATTTTCGCTATCGCGGCGAAATTCATCAAGGATCGCATAAGCCAATGATTTCAAAGAAACTTTTTGACCGAATACAGGAAGCGTTGATTTTGAACGGCAAGCCCCGCAAAAAGCGAGGACCGAAAAACTTTTTATTCCTCAATTTTGCGGTTTGCGGCGAGTGCGGATACGCCATAACCGCTGAAAGAAAAATCAAAAAGATCGGAAGGAAATACCATTATTACCACTGCACTTTCAAGAGCAAAAAGCAAAAATGTTCTCAAATTCGCTTTTTGCGGGAAGAAAAACTTGCCGAACAAATAAAGGAAACTTGTCAAAAAGTTTCTTTGCCGGACGAGTGGCGGGAAAAGTTTTTGGCGAAACTGGAAAAGGAGAACGCGGAAGCCCGGCACTCGTCCGAACTTTTCGTTCAAAATCTAAAAACAGAACTAGAAAAAGTAAAGACAAAAATAAATCGCCTGATGGACGCATACCTTGAAGGTGATTTGGAACTGCCGGAGTTCCAACTGAAGAAAAACGATTTGATGAGCCAAAAGAAAGATTTGGAGGAAAAATTGTCTGATTTTGAGCGAAAAGGCAATCATTGGCTCGAACTCGTCCGGAACTGGATAATTGAAGCCAACCAAGCTAAAAATTTCGTTTTGGAAGATAATTTTTCAGAGATGAAAAATTTCCTCAAAAAAATCGGCTCGAACCACCGAATTTTTGACCAGCGGCTTTTTGTTGATTTCAAAAAACCCTGGAATTACCTTTATTTTCTGCCCGCCGAAGCCCGAGCCCCGAGCGAAGCGAGGGGCGAGGGCGAAACAAATCGTCTAATGTGGACCCAAGGGGGCTCGCACCCCTGACCTCATCCATGCCATGGACGCGCTCTGCTAGCTGAGCTATGGGCCCAGATTAATTTTTCTTTCTTTTATAATTTGCTCAATTATTTTTCTATTTTTAAATTTTTTTAATTTGGTTTCAATTTTTCTTGCTGTTTTTATGCCACTGTATTTTTGAGCAAAAATTAATTTTATCGGTAGTAACTTTTTTAATGATTTTGTCTTCCCTTGTTTATGTTCAAACAATCTTCGCTCAATATTATTAGTACTGCCGATATAATAGTGATTCCCCTTTGTAGTTAGTATATATAGATAGCCATACATAATATTTAGACCCTTGACCTCCCCGATGGACATCGGGGCGCTCTGCTAGCTGAGCTATGGGCCCAGATTAATTTTTCTTTCTTTTATAATTTGCTCAATTATTTTTCTATTTTTAAATTTTTTTAATTTGGTTTCAATTTTTCTTGCTGTTTTTATACCACTGTATTTTTGAGCAAAAATTAATTTTATCGGTAGTAACTTTTTTAATGATTTTGTCTTCCCTTGTTTATGTTCAAACAATCTTCGCTCAATATTATTAGTACTGCCGATATAATAGTGATTCC
>JBFLZX010000004.1:2521-46363 GCA_040756075.1 Patescibacteria group bacterium
CCTTTGTAGTTAGTATATATAGATAGCCATACATAATATTTAGACCCTTGACCTCCCCGATGGACATCGGGGCGCTCTGCTAGCTGAGCTATGGGCCCGTTTTAATTTAGATTTTAGATTTAAGATTTTTTTGCCCCCAGTACGAATCGAACGCACATCTCGACCTTAGAAGGGTCTTGCTCTATCCGTTGAGCTATGGGGGCGTAAGACGGTACAGGGATAAAAAGGCGTATTTTGGATTAGAAGGCTGGTTTCTAGGGCAAATTACTCAATCAGCAAAAATCCTTTTCCAAAAGTTTCGTTGTCTTTAGCCCTTGCACCAAAAAGAAAATTTTTGACTGGCTGCCAAAAAGTTTTAGACGAGGAAGATTTTCCTAAATAATTTAAATAGCCTAAAACATTTAGATATACCAGATTTTCCATTTTTTGTCCATCGATCTTTTGAAAAGTCTTTGAAAAAGTTTTTTCTTCATTTAATCTTTCTTTACTATCAATAATTTTTTCAATTGTTTCTTTATTTTGAGCAATAGCTAAAATATTATCTTTAATTGCATAAGAGATTAAAGTTTTACTATCTGCCTTTTTCATTAAATTAAATATTTTTACTTCTCCTTTGTCTTCTTTTTTAATTTCAAAGGCTTTTTTGTCCGGCACAAATTCAATTGCCTCGCCGCCATCAGTAAGTTTCATTGGTTTTTCTTTTAAATTGGCAGCGGCGAATAAATTAAGAAAAATATTTTCTAATTTTTTTTCTAAATCATCAGGTTTTTTTATTTTTGTTAAAAGAGCAAAATTTTGCTGTTTATCATTTGTTTTTGGCAAAAGTATGAAAGCAGCTTCTTCTTCAAAAAATGGTAAAATATCTTCATTAATATTTAGATTATATTTTTCTTTTAACTCCTTTTCAAAATTTTTAAAATACTTGTCAGTAATTCTCTTTTCTTTTTCTGAAAATAAAAGGTCATCGTTTTTTTGGAAATTTTCTTTTGTTGCCAAATAGTTATTTTTCAGATCGTAATCTAAAAAAACAAAAATGGCGTCAGCAGGAATGAACGGTAAAAGTTTTGGGGCTGACCGCGGTTTTTTGAAATTAGACGGACCGTGATAATTGATTGTTAAGCCCTCTGGTTTATCATTTATTCCAAAATAAAGACCTTGGACTTTTTTTAGAAGAAGATAGTAAGGAAGCAGATTATCTGTTTTAAGATTTTCCGGCAAAAAAGAAAGTATAGCTTGAGGCAAAGTTTGGCCATTTAAATAAATTTGGATAAAATCTTTTTGGTCAGCCTTTACTAACAAATGATTTTTTGTATTATAAGTTTGGATAATTTTTTCAACTAGCTCTTTATTTTGAGAAATAATCGCCGTATTTTTGATTAAGGCAAAACTTAAATCATATTTCGGATCATCAAATAAAAGGATTTGAATTTTTGCTCCTTTAACATTTAATTCTTGAAGATTTTTTGGGTTGATTTTTTCTGTTATGCTTAAAAACTGTTTTTGATCTTTGATTTTAAAAATAATATAAGGATAGATTTTTTCGTTTTCGCCAGGATATAAGGCAAAGGCAGCTTCTTTGTCTAAGATCGGCTCGAGATCATTTTTAAGGCTTAGATTGTATTTAGATAAAAAGTTTTTATTTAAAAATTTATCAAGTTCATTTTCAAAATTTTTCCCGCCGCCAAATTTTTCCAAAAGTGAATTTATATTTTTATTTTCTGAATTTTTTAATAATTTATCAAAATTTAAGTGAGCATAAAAAAAAGTTTCTTTGGGGGCAAATTTGGAAAGCGTGTCTTTTGGCTGACTAAAAACAAAAAAATAAATAAAAACGGCGATAATTACAAAAGCCGCGGCAATAATTGGGAAAATTAATTTTGCAGATATTTTTGGTTTTTCTTCCTCTTTTTCTTCTTTTATTTCAATAATCTGCGAATTAATTGGTTCTTTAAAATCAACACTCTTTGCTTTATTAGTTTTAATATCCCGAACTTTTGGCCCAGGTGTTAATATTTTTTTGGGAATTTTAATTTTATCTTCTTTTTTTATTTTAATTTTCATAATGTAATACGAATAATGCGAATTTATGCAAATCTACCCGCCCGACTTCGCCTTTGACCTAAATAGTTAAATATGACTTTTGATTAAAATCGAAATATTTATTTTTTTCGAAACTTCAATGAGCGAAGTCAAAGGCGGGCGGGCGAATATGCGAATTATGCAAATAAAACTAACCCTCTTTAGCCATAGAATTTAAAACTCTTTTGGGTTCTACATATCTTTCTCTGAAATTTACAATAAGTAACAACTTTAAATCGGAAGCGGCTAAATATCTTTTTGCTTGAAAATAATCCTCTTTTGTAATAAGTTTCTTAGCTTTGATATCCACCAGAATTTTATTATCGATTAAAAAATCAACTTTATTTCTTTTAATATTACCTTGTGAAAAATTAATAGTTAATTCTAACTCTCTCTGATATAGGATATGATTTTTCTTAAATAATAATTCAAGAGCATCAGCATACTGTTTTTCTGTGCAATATCGGCCCAACTCATTGTGAGCTTGATAAAAAAGGCCGTAAAGCTGATAGCATAATTTTGGATAAATAATTTTAGCATTCGTATTTATTCGCATATTTGCGGCATTTGCATTCATTTGTAGATTCGTATTATATTACTTTATTTTCAAAAAACTTTCAAAAAAACTTCCCGTTGATTTTTCTTCATGATTAATTACCAAACTCTCAATTGCTTTGGCTTTTTTGTCTAATTTTTCATAATCAAAGCGAATATAGCGGTTGATAAATTTGAGCAGATTTTGTCCATCAATAAAAATGATTTGATGTGAATCTTTTTTTGAAAGCTGGGCAACAGCATTTTGATAAGATGGATTATTAGAAAGAACTTCTTCGGTGCCGGTGATGGCGGCAAGTAATTTTTCAAGAGTCTCTTTTGAAGTTGCTAATACTAAATAATCAGGAAGAACGGCATAACTTATATCTATTTGGTATTGGTCCGGCAAATTTAAATAACGATAATTAGTTTTTCCAAAAGAGTGTTCGGTAAAATTAACTTTTTTATTTTCTTCTTTAACAACATATTTATTTAATAGTGCAGTCGCTGTTTCTTCAAGTTTTGAAAGTTTTTTTAAAACATCTGGCTGGTTTTTGATTTCTGTGATAAGCCCGGCTTCTATTTTTTCTGAAGAAGGAAGGAGAGTAAAAACATAGTGAGAATTGAAAAGAGAAAATAGATCGTTTTCCAGATTAAGCCCGGTTTCTAATTCAAAAGCGCGAAAGAAAAGCTCTTTTTTTGCTATTTCTTCTGGTTTTGTTCCTTCTTGATTACCCATTAATAATCCTTCGAGGATTGGTTTTAAATCTTTACCTTCAAAAGATGCTATCAAGTCTTTTGGAATTTTTTGGTCAAAAAATGGCTTTGTTTTTCTAAATTTAAATTCTTTTTCACTTTCTTTTTTTGTAAATCCAAGGATTTTTATCCTATCCTCTTGGGGTGTAATACTTAAACCAAGATACCTCTTTTGGCCAAGAGCTCCCATTGTATCAAGAATTTGTTGATTTTTTTGACCACTTGTCGCTTGGTAAATAATTTTTAAAAATTCCATTGTATCAAGATAAGCAACGGCAATTGCTGATTTTGCGGCAACCCTTTTTTTTGTTAAATAGTAATCTCGTGATTGAGCAAGCGAAGGGAATCGTCCGGCGCGCGTGTCAATCATTTTTTTTATTCCGTCAGATCCTGAAGAAATCAAAAGATAGCCGGAATTTATGGCGTAAGCAAGTTGTGTCTGACCAGAAATTTCAGTGATTTCTGCATCACGAAATGCTTCTTTTGCAATTACATTACCCCTTTTCCCTAAATTGTCAGAAAATCTTTGTAAGAATTTTTTTGCTAAGTCTTGATTTTTTAAGTCTAAGATAAAAATGGAAATACCAACTTGTGGACTTATATAAATATGACCGATTCCGATTTTCTCTCCAAGCCAAGATTTTATTTTTTCTTCTTCGGTTAAATCGAGCTCTTCCTCATTAAGGTTTGGAAAAATAATGTTTTTCAGAGTATTTTCAAATATATTCTCGTCGCCAAGCCTCAGCCCTAATTTTTTAATAATTTCATCTTGGTCTGGATCCCGTTTGAAATTTACTGAAATAAAAGAAGTTGGAAATTCTGGAATAAAGTTTTCAGGAGGTTTTTTTGCAAAAAATTCCTGATAAAAAAAGACTGTCCCTAAAATCAGAAGACCAAAAATGACAAAAGCCGCGGCAAGTTTTGTCAGTTTTTTAATCGTATGTTCACGTTTTTTTTGTTGTTTGCGAAATTGCGACACTGAAAAAAATTAAAAATCAAATCTCATAACCCCACCTCGCCTCCCCTTATCTTAAGGGGAGGAAGGGAGGGGTTATTTTTGAAATTTGAGATTTGAGATTTAAGATTTCTTAACCAGCCCCAATCTTATTTTTCCATCAGCTTGGATTTCTAAAACCCTTGTTTTTATAATATCGCCAATGTTAAATTCTTTGTTTAAATTATAAATATGGTGCAATTTCAGATTTGAAACATGAATTAAGCCTTCCATTTTTGGCTGAATTTCTACAAAGATGCCGAAAGCGGCAATTTTTGTAATTTTGCCAGTAAATATTTCGCCAACTTTAATTTCGCGAGTCAACTCTTTTATCCAGTTGCAGGCTTTTTGCGCCGCTTCTTCATTTGTAGAAGTAATTTCTACTAGTCCGTCATCTTCAATATTAATTTCAACGCCAGTAGCGTCAATAATTTCATTAATCACTTTTCCGCCCGGACCAATAACATCACGAATTTTTTCCGGATTGATATGTAAAGTAATAATTCTCGGCGCATAAGGGGAAAGTTCTGCTCTTGGAGCTGATAAAACTGAATTCATTTTTTCTAAAATCTGTCCTATTGCTTTTTTTGCTTGCAAAATAGTTTTTGAAACAATTTCATCAGAAAGCCCTTTTGTTTTTGTGTCGAGCTGGCAAGCGCAAATTCCGGCTGATGTGCCAGCAATTTTAAAATCCATTCCACCTTTTGTATCTTCTAAATCTTGCAAGTCAGTTAGAATTTTATAATTATTTTTTTCATCAGAACAAAGTCCCATCGCAATACCGGCACAAGCGGTGTCGATTGGTATCCCGGCATCCATTAGGGCAAGTGAAGAAGCGCAGACCGAAGCCATCGAAGAGGAACCATTTGAGCTTAGAACTTCAGAAACAAGACGAATAGTATAGGGAAAAATTTCTTTTTGCGGAACTAAATTTTTTAAAGCTTTTTCAACTAAGGCGCCATGACCGATGTCCCGGCGCGAAGGTCCGCGTAAAGGTTTTACTTCGCCGACAGAATAAGGCGGAAAATTATAATGATGGATAAATCTTTTTTTATACTCTTCTTCCATATCTTCAATAATCTGTTCTGAACTTGGCGCGCCGAGGGTGGCAACAGTTAGAACTTGAGTTTCTCCGCGCGAAAAATATCCCGAACCATGAGTTCGCGGCAAAATTCCTACCTCAACATCTAATGGTCTTATTTCATCTAATTTTCTGCCGCCAATTCTTTTTTCTTCTTTTAGAATTTTATCGCGAACTGTTCCTTCCAGGATTTCACGAAATATCTGGCGGATAATTTTTTCATTTGTTTCTTCTTCACCGAATTTTTCTAAAATCCCGACGGTTATTTCCTCTTCAAGGCGAGCAATTTTTTTCTTTCGGTCTTGCTTTTTTTCTAAAAATAAAATTTCATTTATTTTTGGAAGCGACAAATCTTTTATTTCTTTTATTATTTTTTGATCGATTTTGGGCGGGGAAAAAATTCGTTTTTGCTTGCCAATCTTTTTTTGGATTTCAAAGATAAAATTAACGATCTGTCGGATATGCTTTTTGGCGAAGATTATTGCTTCGTAGAAATCTTGTTCTGAAATTTCTTTTGCCTCGCCTTCCAACATAACAATTTTATCTTTCGTTGCCGAGATAATTAAATCTAAATCGCTTTTTTTTCGGGCGGTAAATGTCGGATTTAAAACCCATTCGTTGTTGATGCGGCCGAGGCGGCAGCTGGCAACGATATCATCGCAAGGGATATCAGAAATTGCTACGGCAGCGGCAGCGCCAATAAGCGACGGAATATCTGAATCATTTTCGCCATCAACACATAAAACATCAACAATAATTTGAACATCATTGGCAATATAAGAAGGAAAAAGCGGCCGTAATGTTCGATCAATAACCCGGCCGGAAAGCACTGCTTCATCAGAGGGTTTTCCTTCTCGTTTAATAAAACGGGAGGTTTTTATTTTCCCGGCAGCATAAAGTTTTTCCTGGTAATCAACTGTCAAAGGAAAATAATCTATTTCTTCCCTTGGTTTTTCCGCGAGGGTGACAGTGGCGAGAATAATTGTGTCGCCAAAACGGCAGGTTACTGAACCTGATGCCTGTTGGGCAAATTTGCCAGTTTCAATGATTAAATTTTTTCCGCCAAAGGGCAGTTCAAAGTGTTCTTGTTGGAGCGGAACACCTTCTTTTTTTAGATTTCCATTTTGATTCATATTTTGGTTTCCAAATAGAGAGGAAAGGCCAAAATGTTACATATAACATCTAATATATAACATAGATTGAAAATGTTATATATTGCATGTTACATGTTTTTTTATTTTTTGGCTTCCTTTCTTTGTTTCTATTTGGATATTAAAAATTTTTTTAATGATAAATCAGTAAATCCGTCAGCTGCTTCAATTAAGGCTCCTGATGTGCTTTTGCGGAAAGCCATTACTTCGACAAAACAACTTTGAGCATGCTTTAAATGTTCAATTAAAGAAATAAAGTCTCCGTCGCCTGAAACCAAGACAACAACATCGAGTTTTGGGGCAAGTTCAATTGCATCAACAGTTAATCCAACATCCCAGTTGCCCTTTTTTGCCCCGCCAACGAAAATCTGTAAATCTTTAGATCTTACTTCAAAACCAAAATTAGAAAGAGCGTTAAAAAATTCTTTTTCTTTTTCATAAATATCAGTCTTTACAACATAAGCTAGAGCATGGATTAATTTTCTGCCCGCAACCGCTTCCTTTAAAACTTCTTTAAAATTTACCTTTGCGGAAAACAGAGCTTTTGCCGAATAATATAAATTTTGGACATCAACAAAAACTCCAACCCGTTGTTCTTTGTGTTTAATCATAAACTAGTTGATAGTTCGTGGTTAATAGTTCGTAGTTACTATGAACTATTAACCATCGACTATGAACTGATAATTACTTTTTCAACCCCAGCTTTTTAATTAAACTTGCATATCGTTTTTCACTTTCACTTTTTAAATAAAGCAAAAGCTTCCGGCGCTGATTAATTTTTCCCAAAAGACCGCGTCTTGATGATTGATCTTTTTTGTGAGATTTTAAATGTTCGGTTAATTCTTCAATTTCTTTTGTTAAGATTGCGCATTGAACCTCTGGCGAGCCAGTATCGGTTTTGTGGGTTTTAAATTTCTCGATAATTTTGTCCTTTTGTTTTTTTGTAAGCATAGAAATCGTGTAACGTGTAACGTATAACGTGTAACATTTACCTTTTTGCGTTACAAGCTACACGCTACACGTTTTATAATTCCCATCATAGCATATTTTAAAATCTTGGCAAGAGGATCGTCTTCAGCCGAATCTAGAGAAAGATAACAAAAAAATCACCAAAACTTTTTTGGTGATTTTTCAATAGGATTTTAAAGGATTTTCCACAAAAAGATGCCAATCATTGTTAGAGCCAAAATAGTTTTTAAAACTATACCGCCTAAAAATCCGAAAATTACTCCTCCCCCAGCTTTTATAGCTTTTTTTAAATTTTGGCCAGCGGAAAGTTCAAAAACTATCGCTCCTAAGATTGCGCCAAAAATTAGGCCAAAAAGACCAAAAACTAAGCCAAGAATCCCGCCTAAAAAAGCTCCCGCTATTCCCCATTTCGTCCCGCCAAATTTTTTCGTTCCGTAAACCGCGGCAAGATGGTCTAGAACCAAAGAGATTACCGTTAAAACGCCAAAAACTACATAAAGCAGTATCCCAACCTTTTCAAAACCATTATAAAATCCGTAAACCAAAGTTCCCAAAAAAATCAGAGGCGTGCCCGGCAAAATGGGCAAAAAAATGCCAATAAAACCCGCGATAATTAAAAGAACAGTGATGATAATAATCAATATCTCCATATTTGGCCTCCTTTTTCATAATCAACCATTCAGCATTGACCATTAATTAATGGTCAATGATCAATGATCAATTATTTCTTATATTTTTTCCAAGTTTCAGTTTTTAAAGCTTGTTGGGCAGCATGAACCTGGGCTTCTTGTTTTGAGGCGCCAATGCCATTTGCTAAAATAAAATCATTTAAGTAAACGCCGATTTTAAATTTTTTTGCGTGATCTGGCCCCCATTCAGTTAAGACCTGATAGGTTGGGGTGATATTGTAAACATCTTGGGTTATTTCCTGCAGTTTGCTTTTTGGGTCTAAATAGAGTTTGTGCTTAATAATATAAGGAAGTTCAGGAAGGAGAATTTTTTCAATGAATTTTTTTACCGTCGGATAGTCTTGATCTAAATAAATCGCGCCAATTAATGCTTCAAAAGTATTGGCAAGAATTATTTCTCTTGCCTTGCCAGTATCTTTCGCTTCGCCTTTGCTTAGAAAAAGATAATTATTTAGTCCTAAATTTTGTGCTTTGTGAGAGAGCATTGTTGCATTAACTAAAGCTGCTCGCCAGTTAGTCAATTCTCCTTCTGGATTTTTATAATTTTGATATAAATGTTCAGTAACCGCTAATTCCAAAACTGCATCGCCCAAAAATTCCAGCCGTTCATTATGTTCTAATCCTAATTTTGGGTTTTCGTTGAGATATGAACGATGAGTATGAGCCTGCTTTAAGAGATTTTGGTTTTTAAATTTAATCCCAAGTTTTTTTTCTAAGTTTGAGAAATCGCGAACCATTGATAGAAAATCCAAATGTCAAAGCTCAAATGTCAAATCAAGCCCAAAGCCTAAAATCCAAAATAAACTATTTTGTCATTTGGATTTTGGATTTGATTTGTCATTTGGATTTTGGATTTTGACATTATTATTTTTTTCTTCTTCCTCCGGTTTTTCCGGCACTTTTTCCACCATTTTGATTTGTCCTTTTTCCGTTTTTTTATAAATTCCTCCTAAAACGCCGTTTATGAATCGGCCTGAAGCGCGGCCGCCATATTTTTTGGCAATTTCAATCGCTTCGTTAATCGCCACTTTTGGAGGAATTTTTTTTACATATAAAAGTTCATAAATTCCCAAACGCAAAATATTGCGGTCAACAAGAGCAATTTGTAAAATTGGCCATTGCGGCGCGGCCTGGCGGAGAATATTGTCAATTTCTTTTTGTTTTTCTAAAATACCCAAAATTGTTTCTTTTACATATTCTATTCCTTCTTTAACGTCGGGTGCGAATTCAGCTAAATTTTCGCGAATAAAATTATCAAGACGCGATTTATCTTGTTGATAAAAATCCCACTCATAAAGAGTTTGCATTACGACAGTGCGAAGGTGATGACGGTTAGGCATAACCTTAGAAATCCCAAATCACAAATTTCAAATTACAAATAAATTCTAACCACTAAAATCTAAATTCCAAAACGTTTTGGTCATTAGATATTTGAATTTTGATATTGTTTGGAATTTGGTGCTTGGAATTTGGAATTTAAAAATCTATTTTTTTGAAGTTGCACTCTTTTTTTTAGCTTGCTTCTTTTTTTCTTTAATAACCATTGCTTGTCGGTCAGCGTATGTTCCGCATTTTAAACAGACTCGATGCGGCAGAAGCGGCGTTTTACATTTTGGACAAGAAAAAATATTAACTTTTTTTAAAGCATGATGGGAACGCCGCTGTCTTTTGCCCGCATGTGTTTTGTGTTTTTTGGGAGTACCCATGACAGAAAAATTAAATCTTAAATCTCAAATATTAAAAATAAAGAATTTAAAATTTTCACTAACGAAAATTTTAAATACATAATTTTTGATTTTTGGTTTTTAAGATTTAAGATTAATTAAATGTATGCTACTGAGGCGACTTTGTCACCGGTTTTTAATCTCATTATCCGCACGCCTTGGGTTGCTCGGCCTTGCGGTGAAATTGAATTTTGATCAACGCGTATTACCAGTCCTTTTTTGGAAATAACAATAATTTCTTCAATTTCTTCATCTAAAATTTTGGCAAAGATAATTTTGCCATTTTTCGGCGTTATTTTTGCGGTTTTAATGCCTGAACCACCGCGGCGCTGAACTTTATAAAATTTTAAAGCACTTTTTTTTCCAAATCCATTCTCTGTGACAATCAATAAGTTTTGAGTTTTGAGTTTTGAGTTTTGAGTTTCAATCACATCCATTCCAACCACTTGATCTTTTCCTTTTAGCCGAATTCCTCGTATTCCCGCAGCTTGTCGGCCCATTTTGCGAATATCTTTTTCTTTAAAACGAATTGACTGTCCAAGAGAGGTAACTAAAATAATTTCATCTTGTCCAGAAGTTGGTTTTACCCACTCAAGTTCATCGCTTTTTTTCAGTTTGATTGCAATGAGACCAGAACGCCGCACATTTTTAAAATCTTCTGAATCAACTTTTTTAATTAAACCATTTTTTGTAACAAAAGCCAAATATTTATTTATTACTCCTTTTTTTAAGGGAACCAAGGCGCTAATTCTTTCACCTTGGGAAAGCTGGAGAAAATTGACCATTGATTGACCGCGAGCAGCGCGGCTTGATTTCGGTATTTCATAAGCTTTGAGCTGAAAGACTTTTCCTGAATTAGTAAAAAATAAAATATTTGAATGAGTATCAGTGATAAAACAATGTTCAATTACGTCTTCCTCGCGCATTTCCATACCGCGAACTCCCTTGCCGCCGCGATGCTGGGCGCGATAGGCCCCCACAGGCAATGATTTAATATAACCGCCATAAGTCAAAGTAATTACTACGTCTTCTTTTGGAACAAGATCTTCAGCAGTGAATTCTTCTGCTGCTCCCACAATAACTTTTGTTTTTCTTTCATCGCCGTATTTTCCTTTTAATTCTTCAAGTTCATTTTTAATAAGGTTTAAAATTTTTTTCGGTGAAGCTAGAATTGATTCCAACTCTTTAATTAATTTTTTCTTTTCTTTAAGTTCATCCTCAATCTTTTTGCGCTCTAAAGCGGCTAATTGCGATAACTTCATGTCCAGAATTGCTTGGGCTTGAATTTTTGTCAGGTGGAATTTTTTAACAAGATTGACTTGGGCAATTTCTTTTGTTTTTGACTGTTTAATAGTTTTAATAACTTCGGAGATTCGATCAAGAGCCTTTTTCAAACCTTCTAAAATATGGGCTCTTTCTTTCGCTTTCTTTAGATCATAAGCAGTACGCGCTTTTACGATTTCCTGGCGGTGTTTGATGTATAACTCCAAGGTTGATTTTAAATTTAAAACTCGCGGTATAAGACCATTTTCCGCCAGGGCCAGCATATTCACATGAAATTTTTCTTGTAGTTGAGTAAGAGTGTAAAGCCTATTTAAAATTTTTTTTGGAAAAGCCTCACGCTTTAAATCAATAACAATTCTAATTCCTTCTTTATCGGATTCATCGCGGACATCGCGGATGCCTTCTAATTTTTTTTCATGAACTAAATTTGCAATTTTTTCCACCAGCGCCGCTTTATTCACTTGATAAGGAATTTCCGAAATAACAATTGAATAATTCCCTTTTTTATTTTCAACAATTTCCGCTCTGCCGCGCATTAAAATTGCTCCTTTGCCTTGGGCATAGACTTGAAGTATATCTTTTTTATTGAAAATAAATCCGCCGGTTGGAAAATCAGGACCTTGAATATATTTCATTAAGTCTTCAACATCCGCATTTTTATTGTCAACCAGGTGGATAATTCCATCAGCAACTTCGCTTAAATTATGCGGCGGAATATTTGTCGCCATACCAACTGCGATTCCCATTGAACCATTTAGCAAAATATTTGGAAGTTTCGCCGGCAGAACTTGAGGTTCTTTTTGAGTTGCGTCATAATTGTCAACAAATTTAACAGTCTCTTTTTCCAAATCATAAAGAAGTTCTTCAGAAATTTTTGAGAGTTTAACTTCCGTATATCTCATTGCAGCTTGTGAATCTCCGTCTAAACTACCGAAATTTCCCTGCCCGAAAATTAAAGGATAGCGCATATTAAAATCTTGGGCCATACGCACCAAAGAGTCATAAACTGCAATATCGCCATGCGGATGGTATTTTCCAAGGGTTTCGCCAACAACCGTTGCGGATTTTCTAAATTTCGCGCCAGATTTTAAGCCCATATCCCACATTGCATACAAAATTCGCCGATGCACAGGTTTAAGCCCATCGCGAACATCAGGCAGGGCGCGGGAAATAATTACGCTCATCGCGTAATCCAAATATGATTCTTGCATTTCCCGAGTTATTTCTCTTGGTTTTATATAGCCGATTTCCATAAAGATTAGATGTTAGATATAAGATGTTAGATGTTAGTTAAATATCTAATATCTAATATCTAGCATCTATTTTTCAATTGGCAGTCGCGGAGATTCTGTAGTTCTTTCTTCATCTTGCGAAAGTGGTTTTTTATTAAATAGTTCATCGATATTTTTTTTAAAGCGCTTTAAACCATAACCTGACATTTCTTTATCCGCATCCTTAATTGCGTTAGAAAGCCAGTCTTGCTCTTTTTTCTTATTTTTTTCTATGCCTTTTGGAAAAAGTAAAAGCCAGATTATAATAACAATCAAGCTGCCTAAAATAACAAAAAGCTTCATTAGGCTTTTTCTTTTTTCTTCTGGATAGTTTTGTAAGTTTTTTAAAAAATTCATTATTGGTTCGTGGTTCATAGTTAATAGTTCATAGAGTAGCATAAACTACGAACCGTGAACTACGAACTATGAACCAAATTGTTACCCGAGATTTTTTAAAATAATAATCTGAGTTTCTTCAGTTGGCAGATTTTTTTTCTTGGCTAAAAATTTATCTAATAAATTATTTTTTTTAACCCCTGTTTCTTTGCAGAATTTATCAACTTCTGAAAGTTTATATTTTAATCCGCGAATTTTGTAATGCATCGGGATAATAATTTTTGGCTCGATTTGCGAGACTATTTTTATCGTTTCTTTTACAGAAATGGTATAACCCTCGCCAACCGGCAAAAACAAGATATCCACGCCATTAATTTTTTCTAATTGTTCATCAGTTAAGAGATGACCTAAATCGCCTAAGTGGCAAACTCTTATTCCTTCAGTCTCGAAAATAAAAATTATATTTGCTCCTGATTTTTTCCCTTCTTGGCTATCATGAAAAGAAGGAATGCCGCAGATTTCCACCCCTTTTGATTCGTACTCTCCCGGAGTAGTAATAACTAGAGTGTTTTCATCAGCTACTGCCTCGACATTATTATGATCTTCGTGTTGATGGGAAACAGTTACAATATTTGCTTTAGTCCGCGGCGGGGTCAAACCTATTTCTTTTTGATAGGGATCAGTAAAGATTATTGTATTATTAGTTTGAATTTTGAAGCAAGATTGACCGTACCAAAAAATGTGCATAGTAGGCAAGTTAATTAGTTAAGTAGTTGAATAGTTAAACAGGCAGGAGGTAGATCAAAAATCCTATTTAACTAATTAACCATTCAACTATTTAACTAGTCTTTATCTTACCACTTCTTTTTTATTTTTACAAGACAAATTTTCATCCACAACTTGTTTAGTACATATCCTTGCTAAAATTTTTTGGTGTGCTATGATAAAAATCAATCAATCTTTTGGCTTTGTTTAAAACGGGCGATTAATAATTTTCCAGCCTCCAATTTTTAACTTCTTCCGCTTCGCGGAACTCGCGAAGCGAGACAGTCTTCATTTTTATGCTTACTAACAATAAATCAAAAAATATATTAGATGAACTCGTCCAACAAAAAACCAGCGAATTAGAAAAAGAAAAAAAACAAGATCAAGATTTTTTTATTTCTCAAATTGAAAAAGAATTTTTACCAAAAAAAGGAGGAGTGGTTAAAGGAAAAGTAATGGAAATAACTAAAAATACAGTACGCTTGGATTTAGGCCGTTTTGGTTTTGGCGTGGTGCGGGGAGAAGAACTTTGGGAATCAATCGATGCTTATGTTGATTTAAAAGTCGGTGATATTGTTGAAGTAACGATTTTAGAGCTTGAAAATGAAGAAGGAGAAATGGAATTGTCATTTCGAAAACAATCTTTGCTTTCTGCTTGGCAGGAGTTAGACCAAAAAAGAAAAAAAGGAGAGATAATCACTGTTAAAATCCAAAGCGCAAACAAGGGCGGGCTGCTTTCGACAATTTTTGGTATTCCGGCATTTATGCCTGTGTCGCAATTAACTCCTGAACATTATCCGCGAGTTGAAGGCGGGGATCAAGCGCGAATTTTATCAAAACTTCAACAATTTGTTGGACAGAAAATGCGAGTAAAAATTTTATCTGCTGACCCCAATGAGGATAAACTGATTATCTCGGAAAAAGCAGCGATTTTAGACGAGCAGAAGAAACGCTTAGCTTTATTAAAAGTTGGAGACATTGTCGAAGGGACAGTTTCAGGCATTGTTGATTTTGGGGCGTTTGTAAAATTTTCTTCTTTGCGGGAAAAAGAAGAGATTTTTGAAGGCTTAATCCATATTTCCGAACTCTCCTGGCAAAAAGTAAAAAAAGTTGAGGAAGTATTAAAAATCGGGCAAAAGATCAGGGCGGAAATTATCGGTATCGATTATTCAAAAATAACTTTAAGTTTAAAAAGATTACAAAAAGATTTTTGGCAGGAAGCAGTGAAAAAATATAAAGTCGGACAGAAGGTAAAAGGAGAAGTGGCAAAATTTGAGCCATTTGGCGCTTTTGTGCAATTAGATAAGACAATTTGCGGTCTGGCCCATATTTCTGAACTTTCGGATAAAAAAGTGAAAAAACCGCAGGAAATTCTAAAAATCGGCCAAAAATATGAATTCAAAATTTTATCAATTGAGCCAGAAGAACATCGTTTAGGTCTTTCGTTGCGCGCGGCGGAAGATAAGACAATAGAGAAAAAGAATGAGGCAAAAAAAGAAGAAAAAGAATTCAACGATAAGTCTAAAACAAAGAAGGAAAAAAAGACAGAAACGAAAAAAGAAAAAAAATAATGGGATTTACAAGTTGTTTTTCAAAGTCTATAATAAAATAGCCTAAAGATTGGGCTATTTTATGATTTTAGAAAAAGTTAAAAAAACAATTTTAGAACACGGCCTTATTGAAAAAAATGATAAGGTTATTTTGGGTATTTCAGGCGGTCATGATTCTAGCGCGTTATTGGACATTCTTTTGAAATTAAAAAAAGATTTTAAAATTGAATTAATTTTAGCCCATGTAAACTACGGCTATCGCGGTAAAGATTCCGATCAAGATGAGAAATTTGTTCGTAAGTTAGCCAAAAAGCACCACTTAAAAATTTATGTAAAAAAAATAGACCCAAAAAGTTATGAAAATAAAACCGGGCTTGAATCATATTTTCGAACAATCCGCTACGATTTTTTTAAAGAAATATTTTTAAAAGAAAAAGCACAAAAAATCGCTTTGGCTCATACTCTTTCTGACCAAATTGAAACGGTTTTAATGTTTTTTTTGCGCGGCTCAGGCCTTGCCGGACTTACGGGTATGGATTATCGGCGAGGCGAAATTACTCGACCCCTTTTAGATATTTCGCGCGAGGAGCTGACAAAATATTTAGAAAAAAATAAATTAAAATGGCAGAAAGATATTACCAATGAAAGTACCGATTTTACGCGCAACAAAATTCGGTTAAAATTAATTCCTTTTTTAGAAAAAGAATTTAACCCTAATCTTAAAAACACCTTGAAAATGACGGTGCAGATAATTAAAGAGAATGAAGAAGTTTTAAATAATTTGGTAAAAGAAATTTTTCCTCAAATTGCTCGAACGCAAAGAACAAGCGCGCCAGTTGTAAAGTTAGAATTATTTCTTAATCTCCAAAAATTTTTAATTTTAGAAACCGGCCTTCAAAGGCTTATCTTGCGTAAAATTTTATCAGATTTTGGCCAAGATAAAATCAGCTTTGTTTTTTTAGATGATATTTTAGCAATGGTTGAATTAGGGCAGTCCGGATCGCGAAAAATTGTCGGTGACGTTAAAATTTTTAAAAAGAAAAGAAGGATAATATTTGAAAAAATAAAGGGAAGCTGATATAATTTAATTGAATAACAAATAACAGCCAATAGCCAACAAATATTGTTATTTGTTGATTGTTGCTTGATTTTTATGAAAAATTTTTTAAAAAATATCATTATTGCTTTTTTGGTTTTTCTTGCCCTGGCGAGTTTCTTTGCAATGTGGCAGACGCCGATCTATCGTCCAGAAGAAATTTCTTTGTCCGAAGTGGCAAAATTAATTAATCAAGAAGAGGTAAAAAAGATTCAAGTTGAAGGAAACGATCTTAAAATTGAATTAAAAAATGACAAACCAAAAAAGGCAAAAAAAGAAGCGGAAAGTTCCTTGTCCGAATCTTTAAAAAATTATAATATCCAGCCGGAAAAATTAGCCAAAGTAGAAATAAAAATTGAAGAAAAAAGCGGTCTTGCTTATTGGCTTGGCAATATCCTGCCGTTTTTAATTCCTTTTGTTTTTATCGTGATTTTTATTTATTTAATGTCGCGTTCGGTTCAGCGTCAAAATTTGCGGGCAATGATGTTTGGCCAAAGCAGTGCTAGAAAATATGAGGCAAAAGGGAAAAAACGGATTACATTCCGTGATGTTGCGGGAATTCGCGAAGCAAAAGAAGAACTTTGGGAAGTGGTTGAATTTTTAAAAAATCCAAAAAAGTTTATTCAGCTTGGGGCGCAGATTCCCAAAGGAGTTTTGCTTGTTGGTCCGCCGGGAACAGGAAAAACTTTATTGGCAAAAGCAGTAGCCAATGAAGCAGATGTTCCCTTCTTTTCAATTTCCGGTTCAGAATTTGTTGAGATGTTTGTTGGCGTCGGAGCAAGCCGGGTGCGCGATCTTTTTAACAAAGCAAAACGCAGTGCACCTTGCATCGTATTTATTGATGAAATTGATGCGGTTGGCAGACAGCGCGGCGCAGGGCTTGGCGGTTCTCATGACGAGCGCGAACAAACCTTAAATCAAATTTTAACTGAAATGGATGGATTTGAGCCGAATACCGGCGTGATTATAATTTCGGCAACTAATCGTCCTGATGTTTTAGATCCGGCGCTTTTGCGTCCTGGTCGTTTTGATCGGCGAATAGTCTTGTATTTGCCAGATGTTAAAGAACGGGAGGAAATTATAAAAATCCACAGTCGAGGAAAACCTTTTTCTGTTGATCTTTCAGTAAAACGTCTTGCTTTGCGCACTCCGGGTTTTTCCGGCGCCGATTTGAAAAATTTAATGAATGAAGCGGCAATTCTGGCCGCGCGGCGCAATAAAAAGAAAATTTCAATGCAGGATTGTCTTGATTCAATTGAAAAAGTAATTTTAGGGCCGGAGCGAAAAAGTTCTGTAATGAGCGAAGAAGAGAAGAAAATCGCCGCTTATCATGAAGCAGGACATGCAGTTTGCGCTCATTTTTTGCCGCATACTGATCCAGTACAAAAAGTTTCTATTGTTTCTCGCGGCTTTGCCGCTGGTTATACTTTAAAACTCCCAGAAAGAGAGCGGCATTTTCGCGCCAAAGCCGAGTTTTTAGATGAATTAGTAGTGCTTTTGGCAGGTTATACAACAGAAGAGAAAATTTTTGGCGAAGTAACAACTGGCGCGACTTCGGATTTACGCGAGGCAACAAAATTAGCCAGAAAACTTGTTACTGAATATGGAATGTCAGAAAAATTGGGACCGATGACTTTTGGACAAAAAGAAGAATTGATTTTTTTAGGAAGAGAAATTGCTGAACAGCGCGATTATTCCGAAGAAATAGCAAAAAAGATTGACGAAGAGGTGCAATATTTTATTGGCGAGGCGCGCAAAAAAGCTGAAGAGATAATTGGAAAAAATAAAGAAAAATTAGAAAAAGTTGCCCGCGCCCTGCTCTCCGACGAGGTTTTAGAAAAGGAAGATTTTGAAAAGATTGTTGGAAAGAAGATTACATAACTTGATGTCTTACGACAATAATTTAGTATTAATATTAAAATCAGGTTTTAATTTTCAATTATCAATTTACAATTTCCAATCAATGCTACAATTATCCAATTTTCAATTTTATTGAAAATTGACTGAAAATTAGAAATTAGAAATTGGAAATTTTTATTATGGATTATTTGTCTATCATCAAACGAGCCTGGCAAATTACTTGGTATAACAAATTTTTATGGCTTTTTGGATTTTTTGCTGCTGGAGTTTCTGGCATTTCCTTTAATTTTTCTTTACCTTCGAATGGCAGCGAAAATTTATCCAAAACCCAAATATCTTTATTTTATCAACAAGTGGTTGATTTTTTTGTTAAATACTGGTTTGTTTTTGTTTTTTTAGGAATTGTTTTCTTTTTTATTTTTCTCATCTTTTTTGTTTTAAATATTGTTTCCCATGGCGCTTTAATTGGCTGTGTTAATAAAATTGAAAAAGATCAAAAGACAGGCTTAAAAGATGGTTTTAATTTTGGTTTTTCAAAATTTTGGAAAATGTTGGGCTTGCGAATTTTAGTTGCTTTGATTATTTTTTTCACTCTAGTTATTTTGGGAGTACCGACGATTTCTTTGTTTGTTTTTAAAATGTATGGCCGAGGGATTATTTTGTTGCTTTTTGCTTTGATAATTTTTTTACCCCTAGTTTTTGTTTTTTCTCTTATTTTGAATTACGCTCTGCGTTATTTGGTTTTAATGAATTTAAGAGTTTTTGAATCAATCAATTCAGGCTTTAATTTGTTGAAGAAAAACATTTTACCAACAATTGTTATCTTTTTAATTTTAGTCGGCGCTTCTCTTATTTTTGGTCTTGTCATATTGATGATGGCTATTTTTGTTGCCCTTCCTTCTATTCTCTTAGGAATTATCGCTTATTTCATTGGTAAAATTGTGGCGGTATTGATTGTCGGGGCCCTAGCAATTTTACTCTTTGTATTACTTTCGGCAATATTCTCCTCAATTTTTAATACCTTTGTTTCTTCTGTCTGGACTTTGACTTATCTGGAGTTGAAGACAAAAACGGGTCCATAGCTCAGAGGTAGAGCACCCGGCTCATAACCGGATGGTCGTTGGTTCGATCCCAACTGGACCCAAAAATTTCAAAAAATTCGAATTTTAATTTAGGATTTAATTAAATATGCCTTTTGACAGCCGGGCGTTTGGAAATTTTGGCGAAAAAATTGCCATACAATATCTTTTAAAACAGGATTATCAAATTATTACTTGTCATTATCAGAAGAAGATTGGCGAAATTGATATTATTGCCCTTGATCCCCAAAAATTTTTGGTTTTTTTTGAAGTGAAGGCAAGAATGTCAGATAAATTTGGTCAGCCAGAGGAGGCAGTGACGTCTTTCAAAATACGAAAATTAATCAAAACCGCGATGTGGTTTTTGAAAGAAAAGAAAATTGAAAACCAGAAATTCCGATTTGATGTTTTGGCGATAAAACTAGATCAAGAAAAAAGAAGAGCCCAGGTGAAACATTTTAGAAATATAACGCAAAGTTAAAAAAATCTTAAATTACAAGCGCCAAATTCCAAATAAGCACCAATGAACAAAATTCAAATAACCAAAACTTTGTGTTTTGAATTTTGAAAATTAGAAGTTTGAATTTATTTGTAATTTGTAATTTTGGATTTGGAATTTTATTATTATCCACACTTCTCTTGCATATTTTTAAAGACTGTGTATAATAATAAGTAAACCGAGTATAAGCTCGGTTTTTTTACTAGAAATAAACGAAATTACTCAAGATTAGTTTTCAATTAAAAATTAATTCATTAAAAATTGATTTAAAATTGAAAATTTTCAAAGAGCATGTCATCAGAATTTGAACTGGCAATTGATCAAATTTGTGAAGAGAAAGGCCTTAAAAAAGAAGAGGTTATTGAAACTATTGGCCAAGCGCTTGCGGCTGCCTACAAAAAAGATTATGGAGCTAAGGGGCAAGATATTAAGGCAAAGTTTGATCCTAAGACAGGTCAATGCAAAGTTTTTGATTTAAAAGAGGTGGTGGAAAATGAAGAAAAAATGGAAAAGCCAAAAAGGCAGATTACGCTGGCCGAAGCAAAGAAAACAAAAAAAGATATTAAAGTTGGCGATATTATTACTACTGAAGTTACGCCAAGAGAAATTCATTTTGGTCATATTGCCGCCCAGACAGCAAAACAGGTTCTCGCCCAGCGCATTCGCGAAGCAGAAAAGAACATGATTTTTGAAACTTTTAAAAAGAAAGAAGGCCAGGTTTTGAATGTTACTGTTCAGCGCCTTGAGCATAATGTGATTTTTGTTGATCTTGGGACAGCGACGGGCATTCTTACACCGTCAGATCAAATTTTTCGCGAACACTATCGTTTAGGTCAACGGTTAAAAGTTTATCTTCGCGAAGTAAAATTAACTGCTAGAGGTCCGGAAATTTATGTTTCGCGCACAAGTCCGGAAATTGTTAAAAAACTTTTTGAACAGGAAGTGCCGGAGATTTCATCGGGAGCAGTAGAGATTAAAGCTGTGGCCCGGGAAGCAGGTTCGCGATCAAAAATTGCCGTTGTTGCAAAAAGAGAAGAAATTGATCCAATTGGCGCTTGTATTGGACAGCGAGGAGTGCGAGTCCAGACTGTTATTGCCGAACTTGGCGGTGAAAAGATCGATGTTATTGAATGGGTTGATGACCCGGCAAAATTTATCACTCATGCTTTATCTCCGGCAAAAATATTATCGGTAAAAATTTTAAAAAAGGAAAAAAAGGCGCAAGTGGAAGTACGAGAAGACCAGCTTTCTTTAGCTATTGGCCGCGAAGGACAAAATGTAAGATTAGCAGTAAGGCTGACTGGCTGGAATATTGATATTATTAAAGAAGAAAAAAAGTCTGAAGCGAAGAAAGTCAAAACTGAAGCCAAGACAGAAGAGAAAAAGAAGGAGGTTAAAAAAGCAAAGCCGGAAGAAAAGAAAGAAAAAAAAGAAAAATCAAAAGCAAAAAAGGAGAAGAAAAAAGAAAAGAAAAGGTCGGAATCAAAAGATGAAATCAAATAATTATCGCGAAAATTTTCAATTATGAATTTTCAATTTTTAATGAATTTTAAATGATCAAATTTTAAAAATTAAAAATTTAATCGTTGATTTAAAATTTAAAATTGGAAATTTAAAATTTTAACTTTAGTATATGGCCAACATTTACTATGTGATTGCCGCGGGTTTTGTTGCCTTAATTTTTGCCGGAATTTTAGCCTTGCAAATCAAAAAAGCAAAATCAGGTGATGAAAAAATGGAAGAAATTGCCCACGCAATTCGCGAGGGAGCAATGGCTTATCTTTTGCGCCAATACAAGGTTGTTGCTATTTTTGCGGTGATTTTATCTGTCGCGCTTTGGTTTTTAATTAATTGGCAGACAGGGATTGGATTTTTTGCCGGCGCACTTCTCTCTGCTTTGGCTGGTTTTATTGGTATGACGATTTCAACCCGCGCCAATGTAAAAACTGCCGAGGCCGCAAAAAAAGGCTTAAAACATGCTCTTTCTTTGGCTTTTCGCGGCGGAGCAGTAACTGGAATGTCGGTTGTTGGTTTGGCGTTGCTTGGCGTCAGCTTTCTTTTTGAATTTTTTAAAAATCCGACTTTATTAATTGGCTTTGGTTTTGGCGCGGCGCTGATATCATTGTTCGCCCGGGTTGGCGGCGGAATTTATACTAAAGCAGCAGATGTGGGAGCGGATTTGGTTGGTAAAGTAGAGGCGGGAATTCCCGAAGATGATCCGAGAAACCCGGCAGTTATTGCAGATAATGTCGGGGATAATGTTGGTGATTGCGCTGGAATGGCGGCAGATCTTTTTGAAACTTATGCAATAACAACGATTGCCGCGATGCTGCTTGGCAGAGCAATTGAAGGCGGTGTTATCTTGCCTTTACTTTTAGGAGCAGTGGCAATTTTAGCTTCTATTTTAGGAATATTTTTTGTCAGGCTTTATGGCGATAAAATTATGAATGCTTTATATAAAGGAGCAGTTGCGGCTGCGGTTTTTGCCGCTTTAGGATTTTATTTTATTTTTAAATATTTAGGAATTGATTTAAAAGTTTATTTTGCCTCTTTGATCGGTCTTTGCGTGACTTTATTTATTATTTTATTTACAGAATATTTTACCGGCAAACATAAACCAGTTTTTGATATTGCTAAGTCTTCAAAGACCGGACCGGGAACAAATTTAATTTGCGGCTTGGCAGTTGGGCTAAAAAGCACCTATCCTGTGGTTTTAGTTATTGTTTTTGGTATTTTGGCTTCCTATGCATTTTCGGGCGTTTATGGAATTGCAATTGCCGCGGTAGCTATGCTTTCAATCTGCGGGATTATTGTTTCAATCGATTCTTATGGTCCAATCACCGATAATGCTGGCGGGATTGCGGAGATGACAAATTTGCCAGAAGAAGTGCGCAAAGTAACTGATCCTTTAGACGCAGTTGGCAACACAACTAAAGCAATTACTAAAGGTTATGCAATTGGTTCTGCCGCTCTAGCGGCATTAGCTTTGTTTTCTGCTTATACCGAAGAGATGGCGGCGGCAATCGAAAAGTTTAATCTTAAAGTTTCGCAAGTGCTGGCAATTGATAATGTTTATGTTTTAATTGGTTTGTTTTTGGGAGCGGCTTTGCCCTTTGTTTTTTCTTCAAAAGCTTTGCAGGCAGTAGGCAAAGCGGCTTTTTTCGTCGTTGAAAATGTGCGAACGCAGTTTCGGACAAAAAAAATTATGGAAGGCAAAGAGAAACCAGATTATGCTCAGTGTGTAAATATTGTGACTGCCGCTGCCCAAAAAGAAATGATTTTTCCTGCTCTTTTGGCAGTGTTATCTCCGCTTTTAGTTGGATTTCTTTTTGGCCCAAAGGCGCTTGGCGGGCTTTTAATTGGAATTATTACATCCGGCTTGCTTTTGGCAATTTTTATGACATCGGGCGGGGCGGCTTGGGATAATGCCAAAAAATATATTGAGGAAGGAAATTTAGGCGGCAAAGGCTCGGATACCCATAAAGCAGCGGTAGTCGGCGACACAGTCGGCGATCCGTTTAAAGATACTGCTGGTCCAGCGCTTAACTCTTTAATTAAAGTAATAAACACCATTGCGCTAATCTTTACTGCCTTAATTTTACAATATCATCTTTTTGGTTGAAAATGAATAAATATCAAAATCGCCCTTGACAAAAGCCAGGGCGATTTTGATAACTTGACGTTTTTAAATGATCGTGCAAAATTATACAATTGAAATTTAATCAGGAATCGCTTTCCAGATAATTTCAAAAAGCTCGCGGTGCATTTGGATAATGCTTTTATTTTCAATCATGATAATTATAATCGGCGGGGCAAGCTGATGAATAACTATTTTTTTCGGAATAATTACTAAATTTGTTGTAAGCTGCGTTTCTTTTGGCAAATTTTTTATTTTTTCATTATATATTCTTTCCATTTTTTTATGTTCTCGCGCAATTTTTGAATCCTGCATTAAAAGCCTGATATTTATATTTAATTTTGCCCGACGAACAATAAAATCCTGAAAATATTCTGGATCTAAATTATACCATTCCTGCTGAGCGCCAATAACTAAATAATCTTCATGCGGCTTTACATCTTCCAATAAACTTTCATAAACAATTTTAATTGATTTTTTCCCTTCATAATATTTTATAAAACTTTCTCCGCCTTTTAAATTATACAAAGCCAGAAATTCGGGCAAAGAATTTTTTAATCTTGATGTTTTTTCTTCTAAAATTGATTTCAGCCTTTCCGGGTTTTCTGCTGTAAATAATTTTTTAAATCCTTTTACTTCAATATTAATCAAGCTTTTTTGTTTTAAAGATTCAATAATTGAGTAAACTGTAGTTCGTTTCAATTCTGTAAAGCGCGCAATTTGCAAAATTGTTGTTGGACCCAAAGAAAGATTAGCTAAATAAACTTTTGCTTCTTTTTCTTTTAAGCCTAACTCAGTAAGGGTGGTGAATAATTTATTGGTTTTCATTGGATTATTGGAGTGACGAAATGAGTGAAACGAATTTCGTTATATTCTAGCCAAGACAAATTTCGTCCCAATAAAATCGGGACTCAATTTGTCACTCCAAAGAGTTATTAGGAGTGATGAATTGAACGCAGTGAAATTCGTTATTTATGTCGATAATCTCGTCAACAATTATATTATATCATTTGCCCATAAAAAGTCAATAAATAATTTTAATACATATTTTGTCGACATTTTTGACATAAAATATAGCTTGGCTTAAAATGAGCTGTTTGTGGTTCTTTTTTAACTTACAAGGTAACTGTCACCTTCGGTAACAGTCACCAAGGAGGTTGAAGATGGAAGAATTGGACAGTTCATTTTTTAGTTCATTTTTTAAAGCACTTGGCGTATTTTTTCTGATTGTTATTTTGGGTTATGGATTAACTTTTGCTTTAAGCGCTATCTTTGATAATAAAAATATTGCTTTAGTAGGATTTGTTATAATGCCTTGCATTGCTTTTCCACTTGGTCACTTTATTGGCAAATTTTTTGCAAACAGGGAAAGAAAAAATGGAAGATATTGAATTGATTAAAACATTAGTAATGCTTTCGATTTTAGGAATAGTATTAGCAGGAATAATTATTATTGTTATCAAAGTGTTTGTTGGCCAAGAAGAATTTAAATCCATCTCTAACTCTTCCTTTTATAAAGGAAGAGAACCCGTAAAATGCCGGGAATGCGGAAAAATGTTTTATGTTAGCAAACCCCGTACCACAGAATACGCTGTGGTACGGGGTAAATCTGTAATTGGAGATTATTTGCGCGAGCCAAAATATTGCTCATTTTGCAGTAGGATATTATTAGCGGAAATTGATAGACAAATGGCAAAATCATTGCACGATTTTTATCAAGATCAAGTGAGGCAGAAATAATGACAAAAGAAAAAATAATCAGGGGAATGTATTCAGGTCTTTTAGGAGGGATTGCCGGTATTGCAGTTGATTTATGGACAAGAAATATTTGGATTGCGCTGGCAGTTGGAACAGCGGTTACTCTTGGATTTGTATTGCTTTATGATTTAACTGATAAGAAAAAAAATTGAAAATGAATCAAGAAAAGATAAATAAGATTAAAGAACAAAACAAGATATTAAACAGAGATGTTAGAAATACTTATTTTTATCTTTTACTGTGGACAATTGTTACTTTTGTTATAGTCGTTGCGAAAACTTGCGGATTAGATTCTAAATAAATTCCTTTAAAAAATAATTTTTAGTAAAAAGACTCGCTTTAGGCGAGCCTTTTATTTTAGAATTAAATATTTTAAAAGTGGCAGTTGCAAAAGTTTAGTTTATCCCGCGCCTTAAAATTAGAATTTTTCATCCCGATATATTGGGACAAAAGGTGCGGGATTTATGACAGCTGTCACTTTTTAATTATTTTTCAGTAATATTTACTTCTATTTCCTTTGGTTCGAAATCTTTCAGGCTTACTTTTTGGGGCAAAGAAATATTTTCTTGAGAAATTTTAAAGTGGTAAGTGCCAGCTTTTTTCCCTTTAAGATCTACTTCTGCTTTAAAAGAAGCGGAAGAAAGTGAATTTAAAATTTCACTATCTCCTTCGACAATAAGCAAAATCGAACTTGGATTTGAAAAATCGACTTTTAATTTTCGGTCTAAATTTTCAAAGCCAACAGCAGCAGCAAAACTTTTGGTAGTAATTGAAGAAGCAATATTAATTTTCACCAGTACTTGATTTGGATTAGCTTGAATTTCAGAAGGCAGAATTAGGTTGACTTTTTCTTCTTTCGTTTCTTTTATCCCCGAGACATTAATTTCCTCTGTTTCTAAAAAATTAACTTCTTTAATTTTTTCTGTCGGGCCCGAAATACCAACAGTGGCAGGAGAAATTTCAATTTTTTCTATCCAAAATCCTTTTTCCGGCGCGCCAGTCGTCTTTGCTTTTATTTCAACTTTTTTTACCCCGGTAGATTTTTTAAAGGATATAGTTGCTTCTATGGATTGGGGAGAAAATGAAAGATTGTCTATTTCTTGATTATTTTCGTCATATGCTTTGGGGACAACCTCGGTTTTAATTTCTTCAAATTCGCCTTTGAGCTCAAAAGGAGCAGCGACTTTGCGGATTTTTTCTAAAATACTTTTTGCCCCAGATATTTCTACTTCTTTTGGCGAGAGCATTGTTTCTTTTATTTCGTAACCTTGAGCAGAATAGCCGCTAATTTCTAAGCTCACTTCTCTTTTAATACTTACAAGAGGCTCAAGAACAACTCTTACTTTTTTTGGTTCTTTTTCTAAGACCTGAATTTTTGGATCTTGGGAGGAAATTTTTACTTCCACTTCGTATTCTCCTTGATCATAAGTTTTTAAATCTATATAAGCATCAATACTGTCGTGCTGCAATTTTGGCCAGAGAGATTTTGGGGCGCGCACTTTTAATTTTATCTTTCCCAAATCAGAAGCCAGGGCTAAATCTTCTCGGATATTATAAGCCTTGATGGGAATTTCTTTTTCTAAATAATCAACTTTAAAATCAATATTAGCAACAAAAATCCAAAGCAGAAGAGCGCAAAGCCCAGCTAAAATTTTTATAGTTAAATTGTTTTTAAAGAAATTCATATCATTTTTCTTTTAAAAGCTCGCTAAGATTTTTTTCTAAATCGGGCAGTGATATTTGTTTAATTTTGCCCTCAACTGTTAAAGAAACAACTTGTTTTTCTTCTGAAATAACAATGCAGACAGCATCAGTTTCTTCAGAAAGACCGATTGCCGCGCGATGCCGCGTTCCATACATATAGAATTTTTCATTTTCTGTTAAAGGCAAGGTACAGCCAGCAGCTAAAATTTTGTTGCCGGAAATAATTACTGCCCCATCATGCAAGGGGGAACCAGGGAAGAAAATATTTAAAAGCAGTTTTAGGGAAAGTCGGGCATTAATTTTTTCTCCAGTTTCAACAATATCATCAAGGCCTGTTTTTCTTTTGATCACGAGCAGAGCGCCGATTTTATTTTTTGTTAAAATTTGGCAGGCAGCGGAAATTATTTGAGTCATTTCTCGAGTTGTTTTTTCTAGAAAAATAGAAGAGGGCTTAAATATTTTAATCCGACCAAGCCGTTCCAAGCCTCGCCGCAGCTCTGGCTGGAAAACAACTGGAATAGCAACCAACACCAAAGTTGTTAAATGAGAAAGCAGCCAGTTTAAAGTTTGAAGCTGCAAAACTCGACCTAAAGCCAAAACAAAAACTAACAAAATAATTCCGTAAATAATCCGGGTTGCTCGCGTTCCTTTTATTAAAATAAAAGCATAATAAATTAAAACTGCAACAATTAATATATCAAGAAATGTCAAAAAGTAGCCTATTCCTGAAAGGCTTAGAAAATGAGCCTGAATGCTTTCTAAAAATGATGCAGACATAGATTAGCGTTTAGCGTTTAGATTAGCGTTTAGTGAATTTCATTTTTTACTATTTCACTAACCGCTATACGCTAACCGCTAGATTATTTTCCACTTCCCCTTTCCATTTTCTTTTATTAATTTTCCAGAAATCGTAAATCCTGCCGCTTTTTTATGCCCCCCGCCGCCAAAAAGGTGAGCTAGTCTGGCAACATCAATCGTTTTATGAAGAGTCCGCAAACTTCCTTTAATCTCGCCATTTTCTTTTTCAACCAGAACCATCGAAGCTTTTACTTCCGGAATAGAATTTAAAAAGTTTGCAATTCCTTCTAGATCCGAAAGATGATTTTTATTTTCTTGAATATCTTCTTTGGTAACAATTGTATAAACAAGGCCAAGTTTTTTATGTTTTTGAAGACGAGATAAAGCTTTTCCCCAAAGATGAAGTGCGGCTACTGATTTATCTTGCAAAGTATTTTTTACGATTTCTGTAAGATCCGCGCCTTGCGATAAAAGCATTGAGGTATATTGAAGAGTTTTTTCCGTGGTATTAGGATTTTTAAAACTATCAGTATCGCCAAAAATTCCGCAAAGCAAGGCAGTGGCAATCCTTTTATTAATTATATTCCCAAGTTTTTGCAAGATTTCGTAAGTTATTTCGCAAGTTGAAGAAGCTTTTTCATTAATAATATTTAAAGTACCAAATCGAGTATTATCATAATGATGATCAATATTGATCAAGGAAAAATCAGTTTTCGTAAAAAAATTATCCAGGCCAGTTTGTTCAAAATTTCCGCAATCAAGAGTAATAATTAAATTTATTTGTTTAAATGATAAAATTTCTTCTAAAGAAAAAAATTCCAAATCCTCAATTAAAAATTCAAATCGCGATGGCACAGTTTCACAAGAAAATAAAACAATTTCTTTTTTGAATTTTTGCAAAAATAAGGCTAAAGCAGCCATTGCTCCCATTGCGTCAGAATCTGGTTTTTTATGGCCAACGAGTAAAATTTTTTGCGCCCTCCTGATTAAATAAATTGCACGGTTGATTTGGATGTCGAGCTTGGAATACATATACGAATTATGAATTACGAATCGTGAATTATGGTCTAGTCCTGACGAAGGGCAGCTTAGCTGTCCGAAGTCGGGACAAATTCATAATTCGTAATTCTTGATTTATGATTCAATTTCCTTGGCGATTTTTTCAAATTTATCGATTTTCGCCGCTGTCTTATCAATTTTAAAGCTGATTTTTGGCACATATCTCATTATTAACTTTTTATTTAACAAACCTTGCATCACACCAATTGTCCTTTGTAATTTTTTTAAAACTTCGCTGCTTTTATTTTCAGGTAAAACACTAATCCACGCTCTTGCATGAGTAGTATCAATTGAAGTTTCAACTTTAGTTACTGTTACCAAAACATCCCGCGAGAACTCAATTTCCCGTTCAATTATTTTAGCCAATTCCTCTTTAATTAGACTATTGAGCTTTTCGATACGGTAAGACACTGGTTTAAAAATCCAAAATTCAAAGCCCAAATGTCAAATGAATGTCAAATAATCAAATATCAAATTTTAAAATTTGTTATTTGGATTTTAGATTTCATTTGATATTTGTCATTTGGATTTTGAAATTATTTAATTATTCTTTTCGTCACTTCTTCTTTATAAGCAACTAAAATATCTCCTTCTTTAATTTTTCCTTTGCCTAATATTTCGATGCCGCCTTCTTTTCCTTGTTTTATTTCATCAACATTAACTTTATTTTGCTGCAGATTTTTTATTTCGCCTTCCCCGATTTTTTTATTTTCCCGCACAACATCAATTTTTGCTTCTTTTTCAAATTTTCCCGAGATAACCCCCCCGCCTAAAATTGTTCGTTTTTTTTCTTGACGAAAAATTGCCAAAACCTTCATTTTCCCTAGAATAATTTTTTTAACCTCTGGCTCAATCAGAGCATTCAATTCTACTTTTACATCATCAAGAAGTTTGTAAATAATATCAAAAGATTTTATTTTTACCTTTTTTTCTTCGGCCAACCTTTTTGCAACTGGGGTCGGCGGAGTATCGAAACCATAAATTATCGCTTCAGAACCAGCGGCCATCATTACATCTGATTCAGTAATTTTTCCTGCTTTGTAATCTAAAACAAATGCTTCGACTTGATCCGATTCAATTTTTGCTAATTCGTCTAAAATTGCGCCGACTGAACCTTGAACATCAGCAACTAAAATAATATTTAATCGTTTGATATTTTTTCCTAATTTTTTTCTTTTTTCTAAAACCCGTTTTGATAAAGAAATTTTTTTAAGCTGGCTGATTTTTGCTTTTGCCTTTTCTCGGCTTTCTTCAACTTGCAAAATATCACCGACCTGCGGTACACTTTCCAACCCTAAAATTTTAACTGGCGCAGAAGGTTTAGCGTGGTCAATTTTTTTACCTTGATAATTTTCCATTGCTCTAATTGTGCCAAAAATATTGCCGCAAGTAACTGGATCATTAAGTTTTAATGTGCCATTTTGAATCAAAACTGTGGCAGTTGGCCCTTTTTTAGGCTCAAGTTTAGATTCAATAATTGTCCCTATTGCCTTTGTCTCTGGATTTGCTTTTAAATCTTGCATTTCCGCAACAAGCAAAATCATCTCAAGTAATTTATCCAAATTTTTATTAAATTTTGCCGAAATCTCGACACAAATTGTTTCGCCTCCCCATTCTTCGCTGACAAGACCTAAATCTGAAAGTTGTTTTTTGACTTTCATCGGATCAGCTTCTGGTTTATCAATTTTGTTAATTGCAACAACAATCGGCGCCCCGGCTTTTTTTGCATGATTAATTGCTTCAATGGTTTGTGGTTTTACGCCGTCGTCTGCGGCAACAACTAAAATTACAATATCGGTAACTTTCGCTCCTCGTTCGCGCATCGCTGAAAAAGCTTCATGACCGGGAGTATCTAAAAAAGTGATTAATTTTCCATTTTTCTTAACTTGGTAAGCGCCGATATGCTGAGTAATTCCGCCTGTTTCCTGCTCTACTACATTAGTTTTGCGCAAGGTGTCGAGCAATTTTGTTTTTCCATGATCAACATGACCCATTACTGTAATTACTGGCGGCCGTGGTTTTAAATCTTTTTTATCTTGAGCAAATTCTTCTTGAAGTTTTTTCCTTACCCCTAAAGATTTTAGCATATCAACTTCTTGTTTTTGTTCCTCGGTTTCAATTTTAAAATCCGAAGCAACAATTGCTGCTGTTTCAAAATCTATTTCTTCGTTTATCGTTGCCATCACTCCGTTTTCCATTAATTTTTTTATTACTTCCACAACTGGCAAATTTAATTTTTCTGCCAGATCTTTAACTCTTACTATCGAGGGAAGATATATTTTTTTTGGTTGTTCTTTCGCTTCTTTTGCCTTTTCTATTAGTTGTGCTTTTTGTCTTTTTTCACGTTCAATTTTTTTAATAATTTCTTTGGCTTTTCTTTCAGAAATTTTATCAGTTGTGGCGGTTTTGCGTAATTTAAAACCAAACCCCGCCATTTTTTTAATGAGCTCGTCGCGGCGCATCCCTAAATTTTTTGCTAGGGTGGAAAGATTCATGAAAATAAACTTAAAACTCAAAACTCAAAGCGCAAAACCACAGCGCAAAATTTAAAACTTTTAAGTAATAAATTTGAGTTTTGAATTTTGGTTTTGCATTTTTAGCTTGCGCCTTGAGCTTAACTCGCAATTTTATTTCAAAATAACTATCTCGTCAAGAGTTTTATATCAAAACAATATCACAAATTACAAAAAGCGTCAAAAGACTAACTTGACGCAGAAAGTAAAAATGATATGCTTTAAAAAGAAAGCTATTTGTAAACTTATGAAGCTCCTTATTATCATCACTCAAAAAGAAGATTCAAAAAAATTAGAACAAGCTTTGATTTCTCAAAAGTTTCAATTAACCCGCTTTGAAAGTTTTGGCGGCTTTCTGCAAAAAAAGAACGCTACATATATTATCGGCATTGAAGACGAAAAAGTCAGTAATGTTTTAGATTTAATAAAGAAAAGCTGTAAAAGCAAGGAAGAAGTAGTTACTCCGCCAGTTGCCCAAACTTTTGGTCTTGGCGAAGTAGTGCCGCAAGCCGGGGCAACGAAAATTGTTGTCGGCGGAGCAATTGTGTTTGTTTTGCCATGCGAGAAAGTGGTAAAGTTTTAAATTAAGGCGTAAACTTTTTTACCTTGCCCACGGCAGGGGTACTAATGACCGCTGCCTTGGGGTAGCGTAGAATACTAAATTTTAAACTGGATTCTTTCTAAAATATTTTTTTTCAAGCGGCAGTTAATCTCTTCAATTAATAAATGGCTTTGCATTTGTAGTTCGTTGGCCCAGGCTGCGCTTTTACATTTGACATATAAAACTCGATTCCGATAATATAAAGGTTCACAATTTGAAAGAGCCTTTTTGTTTATTTTTTTTAAACTTTCGCGAAAAATCTGGCAAACGCGAGCAGCAATAAATTGTCGGGAAATGCCAGCTTTATGTATTGATTTTGGCAACAAATCTCGTAATTGCGAAATTCTCGACATAATAAAAAATTTAAAATGTTAAAAATGTTCTTAGTTCTTCGTCCATAAAGCATAAAGGAGGGATATATGGAAATTATAATTGCATTCTTTTTTGCTTTATTTCATAACTATGACTGACTTTTTGTCAGTCTTTTTTTGTTAATTCTAAAGGATTAGCGAGCTTTAGCTTGCGCTAAAGAACGCAAATTAAAGTTCGCTATTCCTTATTTCCACCACTTCCCCCTTATTAACAAATTCTTTAGATATGAAATTAAGTTCAGTGGTAGTGATGATTGTTTGTTGTTTTTGGACTAAAGATAAAAGATGGACTCGGCGGGTTGAATCTAGCTCTGAAAAAATGTCGTCTAAAAGCAAAACTGGCCGTTCAGAAAGTCTAGATTCTAAAAAATCAAGTTCTAAAATTTTCAAGGCTAAAATTGCCGAGCGGAATTCTCCGCGCGAACCAAAACAAGATAATTTCCTTCTGTTTAAATAAAAAATAAAATCATCACGGTGCGGGCCGCAAAGAGTGCGGCATTTTTGGATTTCTTCTTCTTTTTTAATGCTCAATTCTTTTTGGAAATTATTTTCAATTTCTGCTATCTCTTCAAATTCAATGTTAGGAGTGTAGGTAACTGTTACCTTTTGGTGACTGTCACCGCTGTTGCCGGCAATTGTCTGGTAAACAATAGCGATTTTTGAATTTATAAAATCTAAAAGTTCTTTTCTTTTTTTAATGATAAAGGCTCCGCACTGGACTAATTTTTCATCCCAAAAAGAGAGTTCTTTGATATCGGCGCGGTGTTCTTTGATTTCTAAAAGAAGTTTATTGCGCGAGGCAAGCACCTTTTTTAACTCCAAAAGAAAATGGTAATAATGATGATCAATTTGACCTAAAATAATGTCTAAATAGCGTCGGCGCAGAGCAGGCGAGCCAGAAATTAAAAGCATATCTTCGGGAGAAAACAAAACAGAAATAAATTTGCCAATTAAAAAAGAAACAGGCTGGTTAGCATTATTGATTTTGATGATTTTTTCAATTCCCCGTTGTTTTTTTGACAATATTAAGTCCAATTCTTGATTTTCTTCGCGGGTTTTTACTTGAGCCTGGATTTTGGTAAAATCTTTGCCCCAAAAAATTAAATCCAAATCATGGTCAGCTCGGAAAGATTTAGAAAATGACAAAAATCGCGCCGCCTCTAAAAAATTAGTTTTTCCGGCAGCATTTTTACCAAATAAAATAGTGAGATTTTTCTCAAAATTATGGGAGAAATTTTCAAAATTACGGAAGTTAGTAAGTTTGATGGATTTTAGAAACATAGAAGAACGCGCTCCTTTTATGGTGCGGCTACCCTCTACCTTTTGTTGTCGGGTAGCCGCAGGCTTTAGCCTGCGTTAAAAGAAATAGTTCATTTTATTGTAGCTTTCTTTTTCACTTTCAGCAAGTTTAAAAATTTGATATAATATAAAAAAGCTCAAAACTCAAAATGCAAAGCGCAAAACCACAGTTTAAAATTCAAAGCTTTTGTAAAATTTCTTTTATTTTAAGCCTAATTTTTGGCTTTATTTTGTTATTTGCAGTAAAAGAGCAGAAAGTAGAAGCTCTTTCTCAAAAAGACATTACTCCGCCGCGGCCACCCCAAGGATTTTCAGTAAAAATTAAATCTAGCACGGCTTTAGAAATTTTTTGGCAGGAAAACCAAGAATGGGATATTTTTAGTTATTTGCTTTATGTGCGTTCTGGTGATGAAAAAGAAGGAAAATCTATTTATTTAGGCAAAACTGATTACTTTGTTTTAGAAAATTTAAAACCCGAGATAACTTATTATCTTTCTTTGACGGCTCGGGATATCGCAGGCCTTGAAAGCAAACCAACTCCGGAAATTGGCATCTCTCCTTACGAGGAAAAAGTAAAAAAAGATTTTTCTATCGCAACATGGCTTGTTAGCCAGGATATTAAAGAAGGGCAAAAAACTTTGGAAGATAATTTAGAACTTTTTGACCAAGTGAGCCCTTTTGAGTATAAAGTTGAAGAAGATGGAAGAGTAAGCCGCACAGCAGAAATTTTGAGCAATGAAATGGTCGAAAAACTAAAAAATAAATCAATAAAAATCATTCCGACAATTACCAATAATTCTGATGAAAATGATAAAGCATCAAAAATTTTAGCTGATGAAAAAAAGCGAAAAGAACACCTTGAAACAATATTGCGGGAGGTTGAAGAACAAAATTACGACGGTATCGATTTAGATTATGAAAATTTAAAAGAAGAAGTAAAGCGCGATTTCAACCAATTTGTCCGCGAGCTGTCCGAAGCGCTCCATAGCAAAGGAAAAATTTTGTCAGTAACTTTACAAGCAAAAACTTCAGATTTTGAAATGTGGCGCGGGACAGGGGCATTGGATTTTGAAGAATTAGGAAAGTATGCAGACCAAGTACGGCTGATGATCTATGACTTTTCCCGGCCAAATTCTTCACCAGGCTCTATCGCGCCAATTAGATGGATTTCGCAAGTCATTGACTATGCTAAGACAAAAATTTCTCAAGAAAAAATTATTGCTGGCCTGCCAAATTATGCTTACCGTTGGTGTCTTGAAAAAAAGACAGAAGATTGCGAAAGCAAGGGATTAGTTTATGAAGGGGTAAGAAATATTATTGAAAAATATAAACCAAAGGTTGAATGGAATGAAACAACAAAAACCCCGTGGTTTTTATATGAAGACGAGGGGCAGAATAAATTTGCCGTTAATTTTGAAAATTACCAAAGTTTGGAAGAAAAACTACGCGTAGTAAAAGAAAAAGAAATTGGCGGAATAGTTATCTGGCGGCTGGGAGGTGAAGATCCAGATAATTATAAAATAATGCGCGAGCAGTTAATTTCCAAAATCGGACCACCTAAAAATCTTAAAGTTGTCCCAGATAATAACAAAATTCATTTAGAATGGGAAAATGTTCAAGACAAAGATCTAAAAGGCTATCGTATTATTTTAAAAAGCAAAGAAGAAGATAGTTTGACCAACAACGGCAAAGCCTATTCGCAACAGGAAAGTTTTGATGTTTTCGGCAAGACAAATTATGATTTGGAAAATTTAGAAAATGGTAAAGCCTACTATGTCAGCTTCCAGCCGCTTTTATGGAGTGAGGATACTAATCCTTCTCTTTCGCGCCGAGATATTCAAGAAAGCAGGCCAATTTTAGCAACTCCTTTGGATTTAATCCCGCCGGCAAAAGTTTTAGATTTAAAAATTGAAGAAATTGGCACAACGACTTTAACAATAAGTTTTTCTGCTCCCGGCGATGATAAAAATATCGGCCAAGCTCAAGATTACGAATTGCGCTACAGTCCAAGACCAATTAACGAAGATAATTTTTGGCAGGCAGTAAAAATTGATGATATACCAAAGCCAGATATGGCAGGGACAAAACAAGAAATAATCATTTCTGATTTAGAACCGGGAGAGACATATTATTTAGCCCTTGTTTCCTTTGATGAGGCAGAAAATTTTTCCGAAATTTCTAATGTTGCCAGCGCTAGAACTATTGATAATTTGCCGCCAAAAGCGCCGCAGGTTCCGCAAGTAATTTCTGAAAATCAAGCTTTGACAATTCGATGGGCAAAAAATCAGGAAAAAGATTTGGCAGGCTACAAAATCTATTTTCAACAGGAAAAAAGCTATTACGAAACCGTAATGGTTGGTCCGGAAATTACTTCTTATAGATTAAAAAACTTGGAAAATGGTTATCGTTATTTTATTGCTTTATCTAGTTTTGATTACTCGGGCAATGAAAGCGCAAGGAGCGAAAACGCTGAAGGCAAACCTGAAGCCGGCGATTTTTATGAAAAAGCAAAAAACACAAGCTCTCGTTCTTACGAGGTAATTCGTGGTCAGACGCTTGTTTTTGGCAAAAAACTAATTACTCCAGAGGCTATCCCTTATTTAGTAATGTTTTCAATTATTATTTTAAATTTTATAATTTATCGGGCTCTCCGAGGCGAAATTAAAGAAAGAGTTGAAGAAAAAATTATTCCCGCCGTTCTGTCGCCCCTATCAAATAAAAATGTGGTAATTTCAGACAAGAAAAGACTTGGCCCGCGGGTTGTGGACTTAAAAAAGAACAAAGGCAGGGTTGTGTTGAGATAAAATTTGACAAGTTTTTTCTGTCTGCTATAGTATAAATAATCGCTAAAATTGCTGTTTTCGCGGTTTTGGCGATTTTTATAAAGGGAGGCAAGCCTCCCCACAAATGACGGATTAACTAAAAGACTTTACAAAACTGAATTTTAAATCAAAAACAAAATTCTTTGATTTTGATAGTCAAGTAGGTTATCGTCAAATCTTGCGCCTGCCGGCAAGAAATTTTTGCTGTAGGTCAAGAAATCTAAGAAGAAAGGCGGTGATAACCTATGACAGCCTATCAAAATCAAGGTGGTTTTCAACGAAAAATGTTTGATGTTTCAAAGTTGAACATTAAATGTAAGGAGTGCGGTGTAGAAATTAAAGAACTTCCATTTATGCCGCGCGAGGATAGATTAGATGATATTTATTGTCGTGAATGTAATTTTAAACGCAGAAAATCTTTTCGAAGAGATCGATTTTAAAAGTTTTTGAAATTAAAAACTTAAAACCGCCCCGATGTTGCATCGGGGCGGTTTGTATTTCACTTGGAGCGGGAGAGGGGATTTGCACCCCCGATCTTTTCCTTGGCAAGGAAACGCGATAAACTGCTACGCTACTCCCGCAATTATGCCAAGGGAGAGAATCGGACTCTCGACACCACGGTTTTCAGCCGTGTGCTCTACCACTGAGCTACCTTGGCCAGTTAGAAGTATATGCAATCGTCGCGCTTATCGACGATTTAGTCAAAATTTGAATCATCGGTATAAACTCATTGATTTCATAAACTTCTAACTGGCCGCTGGCCAATAGATTTTAAATATTTTTTAGGTTTTAAATTAGGTTTTTCAATAGACAGTGGGTAGAGCAAGCTCTCTCAGGGCAGCTTTTATTAATAAATTACATTAATGTAGCTGCCCGCTAAAAGCTCCTTATGGTCGCTTTCAACCCACTGAGCTACCTTGGCCAGTTAGAAGTATATGCGATCGTCGCGTTTACCGACGATTTAGTCAAAATTTAAATCATCGGCATAAACTCATTGATTTTAAAAAACCCTTTAATTTTCTCGCAAAACTGCCCGCCGAAGCGAAGGGCCCCGCACAACAGCAAGCTGTATGCGGGGTAAACTCCGCGCTGAGCGAGGCGGCAAATCGTCTTTGGTGGACGATGTAGGGTTTGAACCTACGACCTCCTCGGTGTAAACGAGGCGCTCTGGCCAACTGAGCTAACCGTCCATCTTGCCCAGGGTGGGACTTGAACCCACAAGCCGATAAAGGCATATGCACCTCAAGCATACGCGTGTGCCAGTTTCGCCACCTGGGCTTATATGCCTATTTTCCTCCTTCTGATTTTGATGTTTCGTTATTAATTTCTTTTTTAGCTGCCTTTGTTTTTTTTACTTCTTCTTTTTTAGTTTGTTCTGCCTTTTTTGCTTCTTCTTTTTCTTTTTTAATTTCCTCGGTTTTTTTCTTTAATTCTTCATTTTCAAACAAAAGAGTCTTTTTTAGTTCTTCAGATATTTTTTTCTCGCGAAGACGGGCCACTTTTTGTTCTTGGCGTCGTAAATAAAATAATTTGGCGCGTCTTACTTTGCTTCGCTTTACTACTTCAATTTTAACAATGCTTGGAAGGTGAATTGGGAAAATTTTTTCCACCCCAATTCCGTCAGAAATTTTCCGTACACAAAAAGTTCCTGACATTCCCCTGCCGCCTTTTACATATAAAACAATCCCCTCAAAAACTTGAATTCTCTCTTTTTCTTTTGCCGCCTCCTTCTTTTTTGTCTTTGCTTCTGAAATTATCAATTCTTTAATTTTCTGATGAACACGAACTGTATCGCCGGGCCTTATGTCGGGAAATTTTTGTCTAATTTGATTTTTTTCAAATGCCTGAATTAAGTCTACCATAAGATTAAATTCTAAATCCAAAACACTAAATTTCAAACAAATTCAAATAATCAAAATTCATAACAGACTAATTTTGGTTATTTGATATTTGATTTTTGGATTTATTTGTGATTTGTAATTTTGAATTTCGGATTTTTTAAAATGCACCCAACGATTTCGCCAGGTGTCATTTTTGAAGAATCAATAATTAAATCGTATATTGAAAGATCATTTATGTCAATATCATAGTAGTTTTTGTATCTTTTTGCCTCGCTTTCTTCGCGTTTTTTGGTTTCTTTGAAAATTTCCAGCAATGCTTTCTTTTCTCTTGCTGCAAGGCGCTTTGCGCGAACATCAAAATGACATTTTAACCAAATTTTAAAAGCCGGGATTTTGTTTTTGTAACATTGCCAGCCGCAAAGCCGGCCCTCTAAAATCAAATCGTTTTCGTCTTTCGCATATCCCAACATTTTTTTGTCCAATTCTAAATCAATAGATTTGTCTTTTTCGGCAAGTGTTGTTAAACCCATAAGATCAATTTTTCGCTCTTTTGCCATTTTATCCCAGATTTCTCCTGCGTCAACATGTTTGATCCTCAATTTTTTTGCCAAAAGCCGGGCCACTGTTGAGGAGCCGGCGCCAGGAAGACTAGAGAAGGTAAGTTTCATAAAATCCAAAATTCTAATTTCTAAATCCTAAACAAATTCAAAATTATAAAATCCAAAATTCAAAACATAAATTTGCGAAGCAAATTTTAGTTTAAAACATTGGAATTTTAAATATTAAATATTATTTAGGATTTAGAATTTTGTGCTTAGAATTTTTAGATATTTATTTAGCTCTTCTGGCAATTCAATTTCAAATTCTTTTATTACATCATTTGGCAGCTGTAACTTTAAATAATACGCATGCAAAAAAAGGTGATCAAGGGGAAACGGCGGTTTTAAATTTTTAAAAAAATATTCTTTGTCGCCAACAATCGGATGACCCAACATTTTCAAATGCTGGCGTATTTGATGCATTATGCCGGTTTTTATTTTAACATCAAGTAAGGTAAATTCTCCGCTGTCATCCTGAGGTCGCCGTAGGCGACCGAAGGATCCCCCTGCTTTACGCGGAGTAAAATATTTAACCACTTTATAATAAGTTAGGGCCGGTTCTTTTTCTTTTCTGCCCTTTTTTGTAATGCTATATGTGATTACGCCCTTTTTTTCTTTAACTTTGCCAAAAACCAAAGCAAAATATTTTTTATAGATCTGGCGAGCCTTAAACTGTGCAACTAAAAATTCGTAAGTATCTTGATTTTTCGCGCAAATCAAAAGCCCAGAAGTATCACGATCAAGCCGATGGACAATTCCTGGTCTGTTCGCTTCGCCAACATTCTTTATTTTTGGATAATAAGTTATCAGTTCATCCACAAGCGTTTTGGTTTTTGTGTATTTGTCAGGATAGACCAAAATTCCTGCTGGCTTATTAACGATGATTATATTATTGTCTTCGTAGATTATTAAAAGTGCCATTTATATAATTTTCAATTTTCAATAAATTTTTAAATTTAGAAATTTTAAAATTAATTTAAAATTTAAAATTTGACATTTAAAAATTATTGAATGGGCCGCCTGAGAATCGAACTCAGAACCTTATCCTTAAGAGGGATCTGCTCCGCCAATTGAGCTAGCGGCCCAAGCTATAATCCAATAATAATGGATTTTTATAAGTTTTTCAATACAAAAAAATACCCCTATAAAAAAGGAGTATACTTAATCGTCATTAAGTAAAACAAAAAAAATAATGAACAAAAAAAGAAACAGCCACCACATATAGTTTTTCTCAGCAAACCAGTTTTTTATTCATTATAAATACAAAACCCAAGAATTAGTTTGTATTTTAGCAGATATAGTTTGTACAGGTTTAAGGGTCGGATTTCTATAAACAGCTAACAAAACTATAATACTAACTACTAAAATAGTAAGAATTGCTGTGCCTATTACTTTTTTAACTGGAAACTTTAAATTTTTCATTTTTGCTTCTTTAATGTAAAAATCAATCCACATTCCACCTGCAATTAATGTTAGAAAAAAAGCAATATAATAAATTCCGGGCGAATCCCACATTTTACTTTCTTCACAAAAAACGTGCTAAGTGTATAATAATAGGAAATAACAGCCTGTCAAATAAATGTCTAAAAAACTAATTGTTATTTTAGGTCCTACTGCTTCAGGTAAATCAGATCTGGCAGTGAAATTAGCCAAGAAATTTAATGGAGAAGTTGTTTCTGCTGATTCACGGCAAGTATATCGCGGCATGAATCTAGGCACTGGGAAAATTACAAAAAAAGAAATGCAGGGTGTAGCGCATTATCTTTTAGATGTGGCCCGTCCCAAGCGAAGATTTACTGTTGCCCAATATCAAAAATTTGCGTTTTTGATGATTTCCAAAATTTTTAAGAAAGAAAAAATTCCGATTTTATGCGGCGGCACGGGTTTTTACATTCAATCAGTAGTTGACGGCATTGTTATCCCGCGTGTTCCGCCTAATTGGAAACTGCGGAAAAAATTAGAGAAAAAGGACCCGAAGCAACTTTATAAAATGTTAAAAAAATTAGATCCGGCGCGGGCAAAAACTATTGAGAAAAAGAATCCGCGGAGATTAATCCGGGCCTTAGAAATTGTTATTAAAACGAAAAAGCCAGTCCCAAGTTTTAAAAAAAATCCGCCGCAATATCCAGTTTTAATTTTAGGGATAAAGAAATCAACACAAGAATTGGCATTGCGTATCAAATCTCGACTTAAAAAACGGTTAAGGCGAGGGATGATTGCTGAAGTAAAAAAGTTAAGAAAATTTGGTCTTTCTTGGCGTAAACTTGAAGATTTTGGCTTGGAATATCGTTGGATTGCGCGTTATTTGCAGAAAAAAATTTCTCGCGGCGAAATGATAGAAAGATTACAAAAAGATATTGAACATTTTTCTAAAAGGCAGATGACTTGGTTCCGCCGCGACCAAAGAATTTTTTGGATAAAAAGTTATCGCCAGGCAGAATTTTTGGTAAGTAAGTTTTTAAAAAGTAGATGATAGTAAATAATAAACAAGAAAAACAATAAAATACCCTCGTCCCGATTCGAACGGGAATCGCTGGTTCCGAAGACCAGCACTCTATCCATTGAGCTACGAGGGCCAGTTAGAAATTTATGCAATCAACTTGTTTATGCCTATAATTTAAGTTAAATTGAATTGCCGGTGAAAGCACTGATTGCATATACTTCTAGCTGGCCGAGGGCGTAGGCACGAAATAAATCCATCTTTAAAATAACACAAAAAAGATTTCTTTTCAATTTAAAAACCTGTATTTCCCCGCACAAACCTTGACAGGAGATTTTTTATACAATATCATTTGATGTCTGGATGGTTTTAGATTTGTTCTTAAGACAAAGGAGGAAAAAGCATGGAAGAGTACAAGTTTGAAAATGGTGATGTGGTGGATATGAAACAGCTTGAAGCCCCTCCAATAATTCGCGCAGACTATAATAAAGCCCATCAAGGATTAGTCATTCCTTGTCATGATGTTTTTATCCAGTGCGAAGGTGGAATTTTGTTAGTTAGACGACTTGATTTTCCGGCAAAAAATATACTTTGGCCATTAGGAGGCAGAATAGAAAGAGGAAAAACTATTGAAGATTCTCTAAGGAAAAAGATTCGAGACGAGGCAGGTTTAGAGTTGGGCGATATTGTTGAAATAGGATATGCAAGAACATTTTTTAAAACAGATCCCTTTGGTCATAACCGCGGGACAGATACAATAAATTTCGTGTTTTTTGGCAGAGGGAAGGGAACCTTAAGTCTCGATGAATCCCATAAAAATCCAACCATTGTTTTGCCCCGCGATTACTATACAGAGTATAGAGATGATTTACATCCATATGTGAGGCGGTTTATGGATTTGGTAATTCCAATGGTTAAATAATTGCAAAATATTATTGTAGCCAACAGTCGCCATATTTTCAATGGCGACTTTTTTAGTAGATATTGTCAAGCTACTTTTTTCCTTCTAAAATTAAAATATGATAACAAGAAAAGTTATAAAAGGGACCGGTCGCGGCAAATATTTAAGTTTTCCTACTGTAAACTTGAGATATTTTAAAACAGATAAAATTAAATTTGGTGTTTGGGCAGTTTTGGTTCAATATAAAGACAAAGAATATAAGGGCGCGGCATTTGTTGGTCCTGTGCCGACTTTTAACATCAAGACCCCACGCATTGAAATTCATATCTTTAATTTTTCAAAAAATCTGTATAATAAAAAAATAAGAGTAAGGTTTCTAAAATATCTGCGGCCAGCAAAGAAATTTAAAAATCCGCAAACATTAGTTAGGCAGATTAAAGAAGACTGCAACAAAATTTTAATAAAATGATCAATGTTTAAATCTCAATGACCAATTAAGCATCAAGCCATAAATTTCAAAAGCTTGAAATTAGAGCTTGAGATTGATTGATAATTGGTGTTCTGAGTTTAAAATTTTTTAATACATGTTTACTGGCATTGTCCTTGAGACAGGTAGGATTATCAAGATTCAAAAAACAAAAGGCCTGGCGCGTTTTAAAATTGCCTCAAAAATTGCGTCTAAGGTTAAAATTGGTTCGAGCGTCAGCTGCAATGGTGTGTGTTTGACGGTTGTAAAAAATAATAAAAATTATTTCGAAGTCGAGGCTGTCCCTGAAACTTTAAAAAGAACAAATTTAGGAGATCTAAAAAAAGATGAAATCGTCAATTTAGAGCCATCATTGAGGCTTGGTGCAGAATTTAGCGGACATTTTGTTTTAGGCCATATTGATGGCGTTGGCCGAGTTGTTAATTTACTAAAAGAAGGCAATTCTGTATTATGTGAAATTGAAGCATCAAAAGAAATTCTTAAATATGTTGCTTTTAAAGGAGCGGTTGCCTGCGATGGGGTGAGTTTGACTGTGGCAAAATTAAATAATGATTGTTTTACTGTTGCTTTAATTCCCCATACTTTAAAAGTTACAAATTTGTCAAAAAAGAAAGTTGGCGATAAAATAAATTTAGAAGTTGATATAATGGCAAGGTATTTGGAGAGACTAATTAAAAATTAACCCCTCCATTCCTCCCCTTATATAAGGGGAGGTTAGGTGGGGTTATAAATTTATGAAATTCGCAATCATCCAAGCTCTCTTTAATAAAGAAATAACTGATGGGCTTTTAAAAGGCGCCGCGCGAGCTTTCAAAGAAAATAAAGTTCCGCAAAAAAATCTTAAAATTGTTCAAGTACCAGGGGCCTGGGAAATTCCAGTTATGGCCGAAAATTTGGCGCGGACAAAAAAATATCAAGCAATAATTTGTCTTGGAGCAGTGATTAAGGGTCAGACAACTCATGATTATTGGATTTGCCAAGCTGTTTTTCCTGCTTTGCAAGAATTGACAATAAAATATAATTTGCCAATAACTTTAGGGATTATTACTTGTCAAAATTGGAAACAAGCACAGGCGCGTTCAAAAAATAATAAAGAAAATCGCGGTTATGTTGCGGCAAAAGCAGCAATGGAAATGATGAAATTGTTGAGAAATTAGTTTTCTGCCCGGCTTTAGAAGCTGTCTAAAAACTACTGATTGGAGTGACAAATTGAATGAAGTGAAATTTGTTTTGGCTAATATATAACGAAATTCGCTTCACTCATTTCGTCAATCCATCTAAAAGTTAAATTCTTA
>JBFLZX010000005.1:0-31360 GCA_040756075.1 Patescibacteria group bacterium
CGAGAAAATTATACATTATGTACGATTTCTTCGCAAGCCAAGATTTATTAAAAAAGAGCGTATTTTATACTAATGTTTGCAATAATTTAATCATTCGATTCCTGCATTCGTGCAGGATCTAGGTATTTAATTTTTTACCTTTAGCTCCTGTAGATATACAGAGCTTTTTTATTAGTTTTTAAAAAAAGATTGAGAACAGATTTTATTGAACACATTTTTTGATCAATGCTTTTAGAAGTGTTTTTCAACGAAAAGATAATTTTTCCATAAAAAATATTGAACAAATTTTTGTACATAATGAGCAAATTTTGTGTTCAGGATGAACTATTTTTTTGTTCAATTTATCCACAAGTAAATTTGAAGTAAAAAATAGCGGTGCTACAATTGGTTATACATCTTTTTTATTTTTTAAAATAAAAAGGCATTTAATAATTTTTTTTATTATTTATTAATTTAATTGAAACTTATGGAAATTAAACCAAAACTTGAGACATTTGCAAAAATTAAAGTCATTGGTGTTGGAGGCGGTGGCTCAAGTGCTGTTGACCGGATGTATAATTCGGATGTGCGAGGAGTCGAATTTTTTGTTGTTAATACTGATGCCCAAGCCTTGCACACAGCCAAAGTTAAAAACAAAATCCACATTGGAAAAAGTTTAACCAAGGGTTTAGGTGGAGGAATGAATCCGGATTTGGGCAGACAGGCAGCAGAAGAAGATCAAGAGGAAATTAAAGGAGTAGTTAAAGGAGCAGATATGGTTTTCATTACTTGCGGTCTTGGCGGCGCCACCGGATCTGGTGCCTCGCCAATTATTGCTAAAATGGCAAAAGAAGAAGGAGCTTTGACTGTGGGTGTTGTAACAAAACCATTTTCTTTTGAAGGGTATCAACGCAAGGAAATTGCAGAAAAAGCTCACGATGAATTACGCGGTAAGGTGGATGCTTTAATCACCATTCCTAATGATAAACTTTTACAGATTATCGATAAAAAGACTTCTTTGCTTGATGCTTTTTCTATTGTTGATGATATTTTAAAACAAGGAGTTTTGGGAATTGCGGATTTGATTGTAACACCAGGAATTGTTAATGTTGATTTCGCCGACGTTCGGGCAGTAATGGCAGATGCTGGTTCTGCTTTGATGGGTATAGGCCAGGCTTCAGGGGAAAATCGGGCGGCGGAAGCAGCAAAAAAAGCAATTGAAAGCCCGCTTTTGGAATTATCAATTGATGGAGCAACTGGAGTATTGTTTAATGTTTACGGCGGAGAAGATTTAAGTATGATGGAAATTGATGAAGCGGCGAAAGTTATTACCCAATCTATTGATCCACAGGCAAAAGTCATTTTTGGGGCAGTGAGAGATAAAAATTTAAACAACGAATTAAAAGTTACTGTGGTGGCCACAGGTTTCTCCGGAGTTGCCAAAGAAACAAAGAAAGAAGAAAAGCCAAAAAAAACAACACTATTTTCCCAAAACTTTTCTTATCAGACATATGTTCCTGCATCTCAAAAGCAGGCAATAAAACAAAAATCAGAAACCGAAGAAGAGTTAGACATCCCCGCTTTTATTAGAAAGAAACTTGGCAAAAAATAAATCCTACACCTTTCATCCCGATCTACCCCGATGGATCGGGGTGAATCGGGACGAAAGGCTCTAATTTTTTGTCCCCAAAGCAAAAGAGGTTGTCTAAAAACTACTGATTGAAGTGACAAATTGAATGAAGTGAAATTTGTTTTGGCTAATATATAACGAAATTCGCTTCACTCATTTCGTCAATCCATCTAAAAGTTAAATTTTTAGACAGCCTCAAGAGCGGTGGGGTATTTTAAAAGGTGTGGGATAAAATCTAATGAGATTAATTCTCCGAAATTTACCTTCATCATTAGTTCATAGATAATTAAAAAGAAGCCTTAAAAAATTTTGAGGCTTCTTTTATTAATGATATAATTATTATAGCTATACCAAATCCAGTGAAGCAGAAGATCAGGATAGCAGAAAAAAGACTATGTTTTCGAAATCTAAAATTTTTTTATATTTTTGTCTTTCTTTTCTTTTTGGCGCGGCGGTTGCGCCATATTTTAATTTTTCTTCTTTCGTAAAATTATTTTTGATACTTTTAGCGGGAATTTTTATTTTTGTTTTTTGGCGCTCGAAAAAAGCCATAGTTTTCTCCCTTTGTTTTATTATTTTTATTTTTGGCATTTGGCGCCATAATTTAGCAGAACATAAGATTACAGACAGCGATCTATCTTATTACAATGATAAAAATGAGATTTTATTTGAAGGTAAAGTGGCGGATGATCCAGATGTGCGGACATCGCAAACAAAATTAACCGTTGCGGCGGAAAAAATATATCTATTATCGGAAACAGAAAAAAAGGAAATAAAAAAAAGTCTAGGCCAGTCTATTTTTTATGAGGATTTAGCTGATTTGCCGCAAAAGAAAATTTTTGGCAAAGCTCTTTTAAATCTACCTCGCCATCCAGATTATCAGTATGGCAATCAAGTTTTAGTTTTTGGGAAAATTATCACTCCCAAAACATATCAAGAAAGCGATTTTTCCTATGAAGAATATCTTTCTCGTTATCAAATTTATTCTGTTTCTTACTTTCCGCAAGTTTTAGTTGTAAAACAAAAAGGAGGCAGTTCTTTTATTTCCTTTATTTTAAAAATAAAAGGCTGTTTTGAAAAAGTTATAAATCAGACTCTGCCTGAACCGCATGCCGCTTTTTTGGCCGGGCTTTTATTTGGGGCAAAAAAGGCTATTCCTGAAATTTTACTTGAAAAATTTAATTATGTTGGTTTGACCCATATTGTAGTAGTTTCCGGCTATAATATTACTATTATCGCCATCGTTATTAGCGCTTTATTTTCAAAATTATTTTCACGGAAAATTTCTTTTTGGCTTTCACTTTTGGCGATTTTACTTTTTGTTATTTTAGTTGGCGCCGCATCACCGGTAATTCGCGCGGCAATTATGGGAATACTTATTTTGTTGGCAAAAAATTCCGGCCGCACCTCAAATATTACAAACTCTTTAGCGTTTACTGCGGCGGCGATGATTTTTGTGAATCCAAAAATTTTAGCTTTGGATTTAGGTTTTCAGCTTTCTTTTTTAGCAACAATGGGCATTGTTTATCTCTCGCCGTATTTAGAAAAATTTTTTAAGTGGCTGCCAGAGTTTTTTGAGATCCGTGAGACAACAAAAATAACAGTCTCGGCGCAGATTTTGGTTGTACCAAAAATACTTTTAGGTTTTTCTAAAATTTCAATAGTTTCTATTTTTGCTAATATTTTAGTTTTGCCGGTGATTCCAATAACAATGTTTTTTGGTTTTGTTACAGGTCTAGCCGGCCAAATTTCATCTTTTTTCGGAAAAATTTTTGGTTATATTGTTTATTCTTTTTTAAATTATGAAATTGCAGTGGTTGATTTTTTTTCTAAAATTCCTTACGCCTCAATTCAATTTGAGAAAGTGGGGAAGTGGGGGATCTGGCTATATTTTGGGGCTGTTGTGGTTATTTATATTTATTTGAAGAAGAAAGAAAAATCGGGAACAATCACGATTTTAAATTCCAAGCACCAAGCACCAAATTCCAAATAAATTATAATAACCAAAATTCAAATAATTAAAACGAGTTTGTTTTGAATTTTGAAAATTGGAATTTTAGGAAATATGTTCCAAAACAAATACAAAAATTACTATTTTGCTTTATTTGGTTTATTTTTGGCTACGATTTTTCTTTGGCAGGAAGTAGGAAAATTTTCGGATAATAATTTAAAAGTTTATTTTTTTAATGTTGGTCAGGGTGATGCCGCCTATATTAGAACGCCAGACCAGCAGGACATTTTAATTGATGGCGGGCCAGACGCAACAATTTTATCAAAACTGGGAGAAGTAATGCCCTTTTTTGATCGCAAAATTGAATTGATTATTTTATCTCATCCTCAAGCTGACCATATGTCGGGTCTAATCGATGTAATTGATCGTTATGATATAGGAAAAATTATTTGGACAAAGGTTCAATGTCAAACTGGCATTTGTCAAGAGTGGCGCCGAAAAATTTCGGAAAAAAATATTTCCCAAGAAAAAACCATTGCCGGCGAAGTAATTAATTTTGGTAAAATTAATATTATTTTTTTCCATCCAAATGAGGATTTTGAAAATAAGAAAATTAAGGATTTGAATGCCTCAACAATTGTCGCCCAGCTTGTTTATCAAAACAATTCTTTTTTATTTACTGGTGATATTGATCAAGGTATTGAAAAAACTTTAACGGCAAATTTTATTTTAAAATCCGATGTTTTAAAAGTGCCGCATCATGGGAGTAAATATTCTTCTTCGTTAATATTTTTAAAGGGCGTTGATCCTCAATATGCTGTGATTCCTGTGGGCAAAAACAGCTACGGTCATCCTGCGCCTCAGACTTTGCAAAATCTTAAAAATTCAAAAATCAAAACTTTCCGCACCGACCAAGATGGGGATATAAAATGCGAGGCAGATGGAAAAAATATAAATTGCCAGAAGAAATAAAAAAACTGGAAAATCCAGTTTTATTTTCTAACGAGCGAGTTTCTGATAAAAATTTATTTTTAATCGGGACGAGCGAGCGACGAAAATATAAGGTTAAAGCCCTTTACCTTTATTTGTATATAAAAGTTTCTATTAATTTTCCACAACTACCACAATGTCCATCGCTTCGATTGTTTTGTGTTGGAATATCTTCTATTTCTTCTCTGCATTTAATCGGTTTATTGATTATTCCACAATGCGGACAATAATTATTTTCTAACCAGACAGTTATTTTTTGCCGCCATCTTAGTTTGCCAAAAACATTTTTTTGTTTAATAATTGCTATAATAATTGGAATGATATTCAGCATAATCCCAATGAATAAAGCTGTTAAAAGCAGTGTTATTATCAGCGATTCCATCATTAAAGAGGTAAGTATTCCAGAAATAATTACGGCAATAATCAAGATAAAAATAATAACCAATTTAATTACCAACCTTTTCTCTTCTTTCTTTTTACTCATATTTTTCCTCCTTTTTAGACCCCAAAAAAGAGCTTAGAATTATTATATTATATAATTGTCAATTGTCAAAAAAGTTTTTTATTTTTTTGGTACTGTAATTTATTATAACTGCGGAAAATTTGTCAAGTTTGAATTGGTTTGATATGATAGTAGGGCATTTTGGTGACAGTTACCAACGGTGACTGTCACCAATGGTAACAGTCACCAGCGCAACTATGAAAATTTCTGTTGTTATCCCAGCACATAACGAAGAAAAATATATTAGCAAATGCTTAGAATCTTTACTTGCGCAGGATTTTCGTGATTTTGAAATCGTGGTATGTTTAAATGCATGCAGTGATGGGACAGAGGAGATTATTAAAAAATTTATTGGTGACTGTCGCCGTACGGTGATAGTCACCATACACAAAGAAAATTGCAAGGGCGTAGTCTTTGCCCGGCAGACCGGAACAGTCGCGGCGCAAGGTGAAATTATCGCGAGCGCCGATGCGGACACAGAATATCCAAAAAATTATCTTTCAAGTGTCGTTGGAATTTTTCAAAAAAACCCTAAAATTATAGGTTGCTATGGCCCGGTTTATTTATATGATGGCCCGTTTTATATCCGCGCCGCCGACAAAATTTTTTATCTTTTATTTTTATATTTATCAAAACTTTTTGGTCATGATAATCCCGGAGGAATGAATTTTTCTTTTAAGAAGTCTGCCTTCGATAAGATTAGTGGTTATAATTTGAATTTAAAATCCGCCGAAGATGTGGAGTTAGGATGCCGGCTGAAAGAATACGGTAAATTAAAAATTTCATCTTCGCTTAAAGTTTATTCTTCGGCGCGGCGCTTTAAAAAAGGAACCCTAAAATTTTTCACTCACCATATTAAGAATTATTTCCGTTTTTTTATTTTTAAAAAGCCACCAAAGGATTTTGAGGACATTAGATAAAATTTTATAATGTGTAACGTATAACTTATAACACAAGTTTGTTCTTGAGTTACAAGTTACAAGTTACAAGTTACACAAAATGAATATTGGTTTTTTTACTGATTGTTATTTGCCGCAAATTGACGGCGTTGTTAGATCAATTTTGCTTTTTAGAAAATCACTCGAGTCGGCCGGACATCAAGTTTTTGTTTTTGCCCCAAAAGAAATTAAAAGCGAAATAAAATTTCTTCAAAAAGCGACGACCGAAGAAGAAAAAAATGTTTTCAGATTTTCCGCCATCAATTCTTTTTTTATCCCCGGCTATCCTGTTGCTTTCCCAATTTCTCTGAAGACTTCTTATAAAATACCCAAACTAAATTTAGACATTATTCATTCACACAGTCCAATTATGATCGGAATGTTTGGCAATCTTGTCGCTTTGAGCGAAAATATTCCGATTATTTCTACCTATCATACTTATTATTCTGAATACGCCAAGCATTATTGGCCGATTAAAAAATTTAAATTTGCGACATCAAAAATGGTAAAAAATTTTGAAATATTTTATTATAATCGCGTAGATCAGGTCATTACTCCCTCGGAAAAACTAAAAAAAATTTTACAAGAAAGTGGCATAGAAAACGAGATCACCGTTTTGCCCACCGGCATAGATCTTCAAGAGTTTAAAACAGGGGATGGAAAAAGATTTAGGAAAAAATGGGGGATTGGCGATGACAAAAAAATTCTGCTTTATGTTGGAAGGTTAAATACAGAAAAAAATGTAGATTTTTTAATTGAAGTAGCAAATTATTTAAAAAATTTTCCTGAAATTATTTTTGTTTTTGTAGGAGACGGAAAAAGCCGGGCGAGAATAGAAAAGAAAGTCGGAAATTTGAATTTAAGAGATAAAGTTTTATTTTGCGAGTTTTTGTCGCGAAGCGAAACCGTTGATGCTTTTTTTGCTTGTGATGTTTTTGTTTTTTCTTCAAAAACTGATACTCAAGGCTTGGTTTTAGGAGAAGCTGTAGCAGCAGGAAAACCTGTGGTGATGGTAAAGGACGAAGGGTTGAATGAAATGGTAGTTGATGGCAAAAATGGTTTTGAGGTAGAAGAAAAAGTACCGGTTTTTGCGGAAAAAGTTTTAAAATTATTGCGCCAGCCTGATTTATATGCTGAAATGGCAGAAAATTCAAAGGAAATCGCGACAAAATTTTCCTGCGAAAAACAAACAGAAAAATTAGAAAAATTATATAAAAGAGTAATGACAGAATATGAAGCTACTTCTTGGCGCCGGAAAATGTGGAAAGAATTGAATAAAGAATATAAAGTAAGGGTGTGGCTTAAAAAAATAATAGAATAATTTTAATAAATTCGAAACACGAAGCACGAAATTGGAAAATAGTTATTTGTAATTAGAAAATAGTAATAGAAATTAGAAAATGGAAATTCGACGACTTTCTAGTTTCTATTTTCCATTACCAATTTCCATTTTCTATTAACTAATTTCTGTTTTTTAAAAATCAGGATTTCGAATTTCGAATTTAGGATCTCGGATTTTTTACTGCCGGGGCGTGGTCCAGAAGCCTAAGACGTCCCGATGGGGTCGGGAAAATCGTGGGTGCGAATCCCACCGCCCCGAAGAATTGCCCCGGAGGGTTATAGACGGAGTTCAATTCTTCGTGCCCGAAAAATATCGCTGATAATATTGGTATTTGTGTGCCAGCTAAGTCCGAATAGATATGAATAATGTTAAGGTACAAAAAATTTATCCAAAAGAAATTTTCATCGCGCCAAATTTAATTTCTCTTTTCCGCATTTTAGCGGCAATTACGATTTTAATCGCTGCCTTGATCCGTGAGGTTCATTTATGGGTAGCGATTTTATATTTGATTGCAGTTTTAAGCGACAAAATTGACGGCGCAATTGCTCGATTTTTTAAAAAACGAACGCAGCTTGGCCAAATTTAGAACCAATTGCTGATTCAATTTTATCTTATGCAGTTATTACTTATCTTTTCTTTATCTAAATTTAACTTTTCCAAAATGGATTTTCTGTATTGCAGTTGTTTTATTGGTGCTGGGCGCAGCCGCAAGCATTATTTTTTATCTCAAGCGCCGCAAATGGTATATCCCGAGTTTAGATAGTTCGAGAATTGCTCTTGTTGCGCTGTACACTGCGGGCGTTTTTTATTTCTTCAATCTGCCTTATAAAATATTTTTTGTTTATATCACATTAGTATGCGGATTTTATGCATATTTTGATTATTTGTGGAAATTGTGGAAATTTCGAGAGAAAATTTAGCAATTATGCAGTTTTATGTGGTTTTTGTCAATATTAATATTTTGGCTCGGATATAATAAAATCTTAAATCTAAAATCTTAAATCTAAAATCTTTTATGAGTTATACCCAGCTCGGTATTAAAAATAGCTTGATTTTAAGTGGATCTCGCGATAAAATAGAAGCAAGATATCCACAATATCTATCTTAATAATTAACCTAAAAATTATGGCTGAAGGCTATTGTGTCAAATGCAAAACAAAAAAAGAAATGAAAGATGCCCAGGAAGTTGATATGAAGGGAAAAGGAGGAGTTACGCGCCGGGCAATGACAGGTGTTTGCCCTGTCTGCGGAACAAAAATGTTCAGAATTTTGGGAAAGAAGTAGTTGTTTCGAATATTTCTAACAAAATTAGTCCCCCACCATATTTGGTGGGGGACTAATTTGTGTTTATATGGTTTTTGAGATATAATGAATTAGTGTCATCCTGAGGAGCGAAGCGACGAAGGATCTCATACGTATGTGCGGCATATCTCGTATGTGCGGCATATCTCGCATTCGCAAAAACTTTTTGATTCGATTTATCCCGGAAATTGAGATTCGAAATGACAATTATCTTACTTTATTCATTGTTCGAATACATTTTACACAAGCTTTAATAGTTTTTCCCTGGTAAATAGTTTTCTGCAAATTCAAATTTTGCCGGCGCAGAGTGCCAATATTTGAGTGACTGCGCGACATTGCGCGTTTTGGTTTGCGGCCGCAGATTGGGCATTGTCTGGACATAGAGAATAGTTAATTATTATTTTAGCTATAAACAAAGTATAATCGAAATAAAATTTTTGGTCAATGGAAAACCTAGAATTAGGAATTACGAATCAAGAATTATGGTTTTTAATCCCGATTCCGTCGGGATTTGTCCATAATTCTTAGTTCTTAATTCATGATTCAATTCTAATGCTTATTCTCCAGCTTTTCGAAAATCCGATTCTATTTTTGGCTTGGGCTTTTGCTTTGGTAGTAGCTATTTCTGTTCATGAATTTTCACACGCCCTGGCCGCAACTTTGCTTGGAGATCCAACAGCGAAATACGAAGGAAGGCTGACTTTAAATCCTTTAAAGCATTTAGATCCCTGGGGGACTTTGCTTTTATTTTTTGCTGGTTTTGGTTGGGGTCGTCCTGTGCCTTTTAATCCTTACAATTTGCGCAATCAGCGGTGGGGTTCTGCTTTGGTTTCTATTGCTGGTCCTGGCTCTAATTTGGTGATGATTTTAGTTTTTGGATTAATTTTAAAATATTTATATCCGTTATTTGGCCTTGGCGAGCAGAATATGCTTTTTCAGTTTTTATACACTTTAATTTTGCTCAATGCCATTTTAATGACTTTTAATTTAATTCCTATTCCGCCGCTTGACGGTTCAAAACTGCTTTTTGCGATTTTGCCGGCGTCAATGACTGATGTAAAAATTTTTTTGGAACGTTATGGCTTTCTGATTTTGATTGGCTTAATATTTTTTGCCGGCGGAATTTTTTCAAGACTCTTTTATTTTGTTATTAGTGTAATTGATAGATTTATTGGGTAAAATATATTTATACAAATTTGCGCGATCGCGCAAATTTGTAATATCAGATTTATCAAATGAAAAAGAAATATAAAAAAGCAGGACTTGTATTATTTCTGCTTATTTTTTTAGTTTTGGTTGTTCTTTTTAGGACAAAAGTTTTAAAGTTAGCAAATATCCAAAAAAAAATTTTGCCAAAAAAGGAAGCGGCAGTAAGTTTTTATGCTTTTAGTAAAAACTTTCGAGGAAAATTAAATCTAGCCTGTGGCAAAATTGGCAATGACAATCAGATTATTGTTGTGCCGCAAAATAGTTTGCCTGCCATCGTCAAAGCCTTTAATAAAAACGGGCGCAAACTATGGACATCGGGAGCCCATAGTAAGTACCAGGGTTTTAATGCGGCGCTTGGTGATTTAGATGGTGATGGTAAAAATGAAATAGTTTTAGGCCAAACAGAAAACAAACCACAGATTTTTATATACAAGCAAAAAGGCAAAAAATTTGTTTTAGCTGGTTCTTTTGCCGCTTTTGGCGATTTGCACCTTGGCGTGAATTTAGCCCTTGGCGATGTTAATGGCGATGGCAAAGCAGAAATAATTGTCGGAGCAGGCCAGGGCGGCGGCCCGCAAGTGAAAATTTTCAGTTTTCAGGCTAATCTTAAGTCAAGTCAAGAGATTGAAGGTAAAATCAGTGAACTTGGCAATTTTTTTGCTTTCCATCCTAAAATGCGCCATGGGGTCAGAATAGCAACTTTAGATTTTGATGATGATGGCAAAGATGAAATTATTGCTTTAAGCAATTTAGAACGCGATACTCAATTTAAAATTTATAAATTTGATAGAATTTATTCTTTGCAAAATGTTACTCGGGTTTATGGTAAAAAAATAAAAATTCCCGCGAACTTATTGACCGTAGATATAAATGATGATGGCAAGAAAGAAATTATTATTATGCCGCAAAAGAAGCTGGGCCAGGAATTTAAAATTTTTGGCCATGGTGCGGAAATAAAAAATAGTTTTTTAGACAATTACCTTGATATCGAAGGCGGTGTTAATTTAGCAGTGTGCGATTTAAATAACAATAAACGAAATGAAGTGATTATTAATGAGACAGGATCCAAAATAAAAATTTTTGAAAGATAAAATAATTTTTATTAGAATTTTGATATTTGGAATTTATTTAGAAATTGAAATTTGAAATTTGAGATTTTTGGTGCTAAAATAAAGGAAAAGGCTAAATTTATGATTATGGCTAAAAAAACCTCAGAGGTCATCCCATTTACTATATTGGCTGTCATATTTGTCAGCCTTTTTATTATTTCCACTTTTTTTATTCCTTTTAATATTTATTTTTATTTTTTAGTTTTATTTTTTGTTGCCCTTTTTATTTTAAAAAATCCAGAAATTGGGCTTTATAGTATTATCATTTTAACTTTTATTTTTGAAAGATTTTTTACTTTGCAGCCAATAATTTGGGGCGAGTATACTTACAAAATTTATCCGCTTGATATTTTGACTATTATTACTTGTTTGAGTCTTTTGATTTATAAATTGCATAATTCAGAGCAAAAAATAAAAATTGGTCGCCTGTCGATTTTTATTATTGTTTTTGTTTTATTCTCTTTATTTTCTACATTTTATGGAATAAGTCGCGGCGGCGCGATATCGCTTGCTTTTAGCACTTTTAAAAACTATGCAATATATTCAATTTTTTTCTTTTTAGTGATAAATATTATTGACACGCCAGAAAAATTAAAAAGATTGGTTAAAGTTTTTCTAATTGCTGGTGCGGCACTTTTATTTTTTGTTTTCGTGGGATGGGTGCGGCGCGCCGGGTTTTGGATTGAATTTACGCCGCTTTCAACTTTTGGCACAAGGCTACTTGCACCAACTCACGCTTTTTATTTAAGTTTGGCAGCTTTGTTCGCTCTAAATTTATATGCTTATAAGAAAAAATTTTTTAGCAGTTTAACCTTTCCTATTATTTTAGTTCAACTTTTGGGAATTTTAGGTTCATTATCGCGGCATCTTTATTTAGCTTTAGCTGTTTCGATTATAATTTCCTTAATTTTAATACCTCGTCAATTTCGCAGAAATCTCTTTAAAGTAATTTTGACGCAGGTTTTACTAATTTTTATTTTTATCGCCATTTTTAGCTGGACAAGTTATCTTGCAACAGGCAATGTGCCGTTTTTGGGCAATGAGATTATTAAATCAACCGGCGCTCGGCTCAAAACATTGACACTGGCGCCTGAAGATCAGAGTTCTTATTTTCGCATTTTTGCCTGGCAAGAAGCTTGGAAGAGGTTTTCGCAAAAGCCGATTTTGGGCATTGGTTTTGGCCAAAGACTGACTTTTGACTTTTTTGGCTGGTCAACGCGCATAGAAGTTCGCGACTTGCATAATGATTTTATTGGTATTGGATTACAAATGGGAATTGCGGGCTTTGTCATTTTTTTGGCGCTGAATTTGTATTTTTTGTTTTCGATTTTAAAAAATTTAAAAAAAGTTGATAATGAATTAAAGCCGTATTTACTTGGCGTATTAGCTTGTTTTATTTTATTTGTTATTGCAGCAAATTTCGGGGTTTATTTTGATATTAATTTATTAGTTATATTTTATTGGATTATTTTGGGAATGGGAGTAAGTATGTTCTACCTTGCCCGTGGCAGGGGTTAATCTTGACAAACCTCTATCATGAGCAGAGTAGAATGCTGTGGTAGTTTTTTCCTTGATAACCCCTCCTTCCTCCCCTTATTTTAAGGGGAGGTTAGGTGGGGTTAAAAAGAGCCAGAGAGGGATTTATGCAAAAATCAAAACCTTACCATCAATACACTGATTATGATAAAGAGCCTGGCGGCTTGCGTAAGCTCGATTTTATTGTTGATGTTTTGGAGCGTAATTTTGCGGGCAGGCCAAAATCAGAAATTAAAATTTTAGATGTTGGCTGTGGCAATGGGAATATTTCTTTGCCCTTGGCAAGTTTGGGATATCAAGTTTTAGGAATTGATGTGGATTTTGTTTCAATTAATAATGTCCAGAAAAAAAATCAGTTTTCCAATGCCAGATTTTTGGTTTTTGGAGCGGAGGATATTTTGAAACTTAACTCCACCCAGCCTCCCCTTAATATAAGGGAAGACGAAGGAGGAGTTAAATTTGACTGTATTATTGCTTCGGAATTTTTCGAACATCTGGAAAAGCCACAGGAGTTCGCCAAATTAACCCATCAAGTTTTAAATTCCAACGGTCTTTTAATTGCCTCTATTCCCAACGGTGGCAGTCTTTTGGAAAATTTTCGTTGGTTTTTAAATCAAACAGGAATCGGCCGCGCCATCAAAAAAATTTTGCGCAAAACAATTTTAAAAAAAGAGACAATCCAAAGCCAAGCGGAAAGCCCGCATGTCCAGTTTTTTTCTTTGCGGAGGTTTAAAAAAATTCTAGAGTCCACAGGTTTTAAAATTCAAGAAGTAAAAAATTCTTCTGCAATTTTTGGCGAAACATTTTATCTATTCTGGCGGTTTTTCCTAAAACGCGGATCAAAAATTTTTAATTGGATGGATAATTATGATGGCAAGATTGCAGATATAATCCCAAAATGGCTGGGAGTGGGGTGGATCATAGTAAGTGAAAAATTAAAAATCAAAAATGGAAATTAAGAAAGATGAATACAAATTCATGTGGGGGCAGAAGCAGTCGGCGATGATAACTGAGGCAATGCTTTCTCAGTTGCTTTTTGATATTGATTATAATGGCAAAGTAGTTGATTCAGGAATTGGCGAAGATTTATTTATTTTAATAGATGGTGTATTTGAGCATTATATGCCCGATAAATCTATTAGACGGTTAGAAAAAAATGGGAAAAAATATTTTAATAAAAGATTTACCAAATTGCTTTTTCAAAATATAAATAAGCACATTAAAAAATTTTTTGAATTTTGTAAATGGGCAAGAAATCAAAATTTAGAAACATTATCCAACAATAAACTTAAAAATATTTTAACTAAATATCATCAATATATTAAACAGACTTTTGTATATTTTGAAACATCTACTCCTTCCGGAACCGCTTTCTTAGTTAATAAAATAAATGATATCTTAATGAAAAAGCTCCAAAATTCGGATTTAACCAAAGAGTATTTTATTTCTTTAAGCAGCCCAGATCAATTAGACGAAACTATGAAGGAAAGAATTGATTTTTTGGAATTAGCAAATAAAAATAAAGTTTCTGAAAAAGATCTTAAACAATATGCATACAGTTATCCTGCATTATTTTTTAATACATACAATGAAATTGAAATCATCGATTTCTTAAAAAATAAATTAAAACAAGAGAAAAATAATAAAAAATTAGTGGCTGAAAAAAGAAGGATTGGAAAAAATCTTAAAGAGATAAAGAAGAAGCATAAGAAAATTTATGAAAAGATTAAAAGCAACGATCTTAAGTACTATGCAAGAATTTTGCAGAAAAGCGCATTATACAGATATAGGCTGAAACATGTTTGGAGCGGCGGTGAATATTTATGTCTAAACTTGTTAAAAGAAATAAACAAAAGAATAAATATCGGATTCAATAATTTCATAAAATGTTATAGGTTTACTGATATTTATAATTTTTTAGATAATAAGAAAAGATTAAGTAAAAAAGATATTCAGGATCGAAAAGAATGCATACTTATACATTACTCTAATAAAAAATTACATTACTATTATGGTAAAAATGGAATAGTTTTTAAAAATAAATTACTTAAAAATAAAAAGTTGCAGCGGCAAAATTTACAAGAAATTAAAGGAACCATAGCAAACAAAGGATTTATTCAGGGCATAGCAAGAATAGTGAATGTAAAAGATCTTAAACAATTTATTCAAGATAGTAAAAATTTTAAACGGGGTGAAATTTTAGTAACAACAATGACATCTCCTGTAATGGTGTCCATTATTGAAAAAGCTAAAGGAATAATTACAGACGAAGGGGGTATTACTTCTCATGCAGCTGTTGTTTCAAGAGAATTTAAAATTCCTTGCATTGTTGGCACTCATGATGCGACAAGAGTTTTTAAAACCGGAGATAAGGTGGAAGTAGATGCGACTAAGGGTATTATCAAAAAATTATGATTAAAATAGATAAAAATCTAAATTGGTTTTTGCAGGAAGAAATACCAGAGGGGCTGAACCCTAACATGCCCATGAATTATATGGATAGTTTTGGCACGGAAAAAATGTGGCAGAAATTAGGTATAAGACATACCTTGCAAAAATATTTAAGCGTTTTTGAGAAAAGCAATTTAAAATTATATTGCGGACGTGATTTGTATGAGGTCTGTGAAAAAGAGGTGATTAGTTTGCTTTTAACCAATCCTCAGAAATTTATTAATTTGAATAATGAAAAATATCGACTTTGTCGAGAGTACTTTTTATTCACAAAAGAATTTGAAAGAATGAATTATCGCTCTTTGACAGATGAAAAGTTGATAAATTTTGTCCAAAATTTTTACAAAAAGCGCGAACGGGCACATGCTTTGGGTTGGGTGGGCAATATTGTGGATTTTATTGGCAGTAAATTTTCTCGCTATTTATTGAATTATCTTAAACAGCAAATTAAAGAAGAAAAATTAAATTTAAATGCCAATGAAGCGTTTACTATTTTAACTACGCCGATTGAGGAAAGTTTTGTCCAAAAAGAATATCAGGCCTATTTAAAAATTTTGGCAATTCCTCCAACTAAAAGAAAGATAAGGATCGCTAAGTTAGTAAGAGATTTTGGCTGGCTGGGTTATGGTTGTAATGGTCCAGGTTGGGATGAAAAATATTATGAAAATTTACTGGCTAGTTTAAAAAAAGAAAAGGCCCAGCCAGCCAAATTGTTAGCAGAGAAAAAAATAGAACTAAAAAATTTAAAATTTCAACAAACAAAATTAACAAAACAATTATCGTTAGATAAAAAACATCAACTATTGTTCAAAGTTGCACGAGGTTTTGTGTTTACCAAGGGTTATCGCAAAGATGTTTTATTTCATGCTTTTTGGGTAATGAAAACAGCACAACGCGAACTGGCGCGGCGGGCAAATTTATCTTTAAAACAAGTGCGCTATATCTATCCCTGGGAGCTGGAGCGAATATTGCGAGAAGGGGATGCTTGGGCCGAAGAATTAAATGCGCGTTTTAATTATCATTTGCGTTATTCAGAAAAGGGTAATAATTTAATTTTGTCAGGTCAGGCGGCCAGGCAGATGATTGAAAGTTTAAAAATTAAACAAGAGAAAATTAAAGAGGTACAGATTTTTGAAGGTGATTGTGCTGCTCCGGGTATGGCGAGAGGTATTGTAGCCATTATCAATAGTCCTACTGAAAATAATAAAATTAATCATGCAGACATTTTGGTTTCGGGTATGACCAACCCAGATTTAATGCCCGCCATTCGTTTGGCCAAGGCCATTGTCACAGATACTGGTGGTTTAACTTGTCATGCGGCCATTGTGGCCCGTGAACTAGGTAAACCTTGTGTTATTGGCACCAAAATTGCCACTAAAATATTAAAAGACGGGGATTTGGTGGAAGTTGATGCGGAGAAGGGAATAGTGAGGAAAATTTAATATATCTTGTCATTCTGAGGACCCGCCGTAGGCGAGGACGAAGAATCCCACGGCTAGCAAGGGAATCCTTCATTCCGATTTCATCGGGACTCAGGATGACACGGCAAATATATGTCAAAACTTTCGATAATTATTGTCACTTACAATTCGGAAAATTTGATTGGGTCGTGTTTGGATTCGATTTTTAAGACAGCGGGGGGTTTAGAGTTGGAAGTTATTATCATTGATAATAATTCGCAGGATGACGCCGTAAATGTTGTAAAAACAAGATTTCCACAAGCACGCTTAATTGAAAACAAAGAAAATGTTGGTTTTGCGAGGGCGGTAAATCAAGGAATAAAAATGTCGCAAGGTGAGTTTGTTTTACTTTTAAATCCAGATATGCGAGTTTTAGACAAGGCAATAAAATCAAGCTTAGAATTTTTAGAGACAAATCCAAAAGTCGGAATTTTAGGGGCCCAGCTTTTGTATCCAAAAACTTTAAAAGTCCAGCCTTCTTTTGGTCGATTTCCATCCGTATTTACCGAATTTTTGCAGGCTTTTGGGTTGCATAAAATTTTGCCTTGGGGGAGATTTATTCCAAAAAACATTTTTTCTTTTTGGAAATTTAAAAAAATTTGCCGAGTTGATTGGCTTGGCGGCGGATTTATGATGGTAAAAAAAGAAGTTTTTGACAAAGTAGGCTTGCTTGATGAAAAATTTTTTATGTATTTAGAGGACATTGATTTTTGCTATCGGGCAAAGCAGGTGGGTTTTGAAGTTTATTATTTCCCAAAAGCAAAAGTTATCCATCACCACATGGCCAGCGCAAAGAAAGATTTATCAAAGCCGATTATTTACGAAGCAAAAAGTTTAATCTATTATTTTAAAAAATATAGTAAAAATGTCGGGTTTTTAAAATTTTTAATCTGGCTGCGGCTAGGTATAAGAATTTTAGGATATTTTTCCTTATCATTATTTAACCGACAATATAAAGACATATTTTCAGCATATTCTAAGGCAAAGAAGGAACTTATTAATTTATAAATCTAATCTATAAATCTACAAACTTGAATATTTTAAATTTACTTTGTAAGATATAATAAAATATAGATATCGTGTATTTAACGCGTACGCGCTAAATACACGATATAAAATAACTATACATAAAAGTGAAATTTCCTGTTACAGAAAAATTTCTTTGGGATATTTGTAATCTTATTGAGGGAGCTCCCGATATTTATACAGCATTTTCATTACCTTCACCTAAAGATGCTTTATATCCAGAATGGGCAGAGATAAAAAAGATGGCTAAAAAAAGAAAAAGCAGAAGGGCATTTGCTGATCTTATTTATTATTTAAAGAAAAATAATTTGATAAAAATAGAAAAGAAAAAAATGACAAAGATAGTAATTATTACGAAAAAAGGATGGAATAAAGTCTTAAAAATTGCTTTAAAAAAAGAGAAATTAAAACAACGCAAAGATAAGCGGTGGATTATGGTTATTTTTGATATTTTGGAAAAGGATCATCGATTGCGGGATTTTTTTCGAAAATGTCTTAAGCAGTTAGGCTTCCAAATGTTGCAAAAAAGCATCTGGATTTCTCCTTATGATGTTTTAGAAAAAGTAGAAAATTTAATAAAAGGATTAAAAATTGAAAAATATACACGATTGATGATTGTTGAGGAAATTGAATTGAGATAAATTGGGATTAATTCAATATCGTGTATCTAACGCGTACGCGCTAAAGATACGATATATATTTGTTTTTATTTTTTAAAAATAATTAGAAATATTTAGATTATGAAAATTTTACTAGCCAATAAGTTTTATTACTTAAAAGGCGGGGCGGAGCGCTATTTTTTTGATTTGAAAAATTTATTAGAAGAAAAAGGAAATAAAGTAATTACTTTTTCGATGCAGGATAAAAGAAATGTCGAAACGCCATACAAAAAATATTTTGTAAGCCAAATTGATATTGAAAAGCCAAAATTTTCTTTTAAATCAGCGAGTCGTATAATTTATTCTTTTGAGGCAAAAAAGAAAATGGAAGAACTTATAAAAAAGGAAAAGCCAGACATTGCGCATTTGCATAATATTTATCATCAAATTTCGCCGTCAATTTTAACCGTGCTAAAAAAACATAAAATTCCAATTGTAATGACCTTACACGATTTTAAAATTTTATGCCCGGTTTATATTTTGTACTCAAGAGGCGAAATTTGTGAGAAATGTAAGACTTATCGTTATTGGCATTGCGTACAGCGGCGTTGTGCGAAAAATTCTTTATTGGCCAGCAAACTAAATGCTTTTGAAATGTTTTTTCATAAGTTTTTGGGAATTTACGAAAAAAATATAGATTTGTTTATTACACCATCAGAATTTCTGAAAAACAAAATTTTAGAATGGCGAAGATTAGCAGAAAATAAAATTAAAGTTTTGCCGCATTTTGCTGGTGATGGCAGCCTTACGACTGCCACTTCTGTAACAAATTTCGCTAGCGCTCAATTTGTCACTCCGAGTAATTATATTTTATATTTTGGCCGGTTGTCGCACGAAAAAGGTGTTGATATTTTACTTGAAGCAATAAAAATCTTAAAAAATTCCGGCAAGTTGCGAATTAAATTATATCTTGCTGGTTTTGGACCAAAAGAAAAAGAGCTAAAAGATTTTGTGGGGCAAAATAATTTACAGGACGATATTAAATTTTTAGGTTATTTGAAAGGCGATGCTCTGTCGCAAACAATAAAAAATTCTTTATTTGTTGTAATGCCATCGCGCGTTTATGAAAGTTTTGGTTTAGCGGCATTGGAGGCTAATATGCTTGGCAAATCAGTAATCGCCTCGAATTTAGGCGCTTTGCCAGAATTAATTATTGACGGACAAACCGGAATGTTATTTAAGGTTGGCAGCGCTAAAGATTTAGCTGAAAGAATTATTTTAATGTTAGACGATCAAAAAAAATTAGAAGAAATGGGAAATAGAGGAAGAAAACTAATTTTAGAAAAATATAATAAAGAAATTCATTGGCAAAAATTGGAAGATGTTTATAAAAAATTATTAAACATAAAATCAACTGCAAAAAAATATTTTAAAAGCAAGATCTAAGCCTTGTTTTTTAATTATGCGCAAGTATTATTATATTTTTTTACTTATTTTTTTATTTTCCAGTAATTTAGCTTTTGCAAAAGATCAGATTGAAATTGAGGCAAATTCAGTGAAAATTCCTTATGTAGACAGAGGAGTTTTGGGCGGAAATTCAGTAAATGACAACTTATGGGATTATAATTTTGATATTTATAAAAAACTTGGAGGAAATCAAAAGCCAAAAGGAAAAAACCTTAATCGGCCGCTTTTAAGATTGCATATGATGGATAAAGGTCAGCCAAAAAATTATTGGTTTTATAAGCCAAGTTTATATCGCCGGGAAAATGGTTTATTTAATCCAATGATCCCGGAAACTGTTGAAGAATTTAATTGGGCGGCGCAATATCCATTATCTTATATGGATTTAACTTACGAGAATAAAAGCGATGGCTCGCCAAGTGAAAATTATTATAAAATTGAATGGCTTGACCATTCGCCCACTTATGCAAATTTTTTAAATCGCCATTCAATAAGTTATACAAAAATTCCCGGCTCAACCATACAGAAACATCGAATTTTCAGCGAAGAAAAAGATAAAGATAGATTATTACCAAAAAAACCAATTTATATCCGTTTTGATTTTAAACTATCATCCCGCCCAAAATTTTATATTAAAAATAAAGCTTTTATTGCTAATTCGGCAAAATTTAGGATGTATTTAAATTCTGATCGGACTTTCGAGATTTTGCTAAGTTATCCTGATTTCAATAAAAAGATTAAATATAATAAACCATTAAAATTTGACAAATGGTATAGTATAGAAATTTTATCGGATAATATTTCTAAATTATGGCTTGATGGCAAAAAGATTGGCGAAGTAAAACTTGATTCGCAAGATACCAGCGAAGATGGCCGTAGCACTGAAATACAGTTTGGAACTTTAGTCGAAGAAAGTATTAAGGCGCAAAAAAGCAGAGAGCCGCAAATTAAAGATTCTTATCAATTTAAAATTGATGAAATAGAATTTCGTACAAAACAAGACAGAAAATTTCCATTGGATAAAAAATTAAACAAAAAATATATTAAAGGAGTAATTTTAAGCCATAGTTTTGACAATAATATAATGACCATTGATGATTATGGAGATATGGCAGAAAAATTAAATCTGGAATTTGTGCCGCAGCTGCCAAATCCTTGCGAAAAGAAATACGGATGTGAAAATGATAGTTGGTCAGGATTTTTTAAAAAGTTTTATAGCGTGAAAGGCATAGCTGCAATGTTTCAGTATTTAGTTGGCGAGGCTGATCAATATTATGCTAAAAAAACTAAAGAGATAAAAAAGAAAAACTGGCCGCTGAAAAATCTAAAAAAATTTAATGGCAATGGAGAATATAATTATGCAAATTTAAGAGCTAGCCGTGGCAGAATAAAACCTTATAGGATTAATTATGTTGAATTAGGAAATGAACCGTATTACGCTGAATACGAAAATAATGAAATTGGTTTTGCCCGCCGATTTATTGATTTATGCGAATCTCTGCATAAAATTAAACCAGATTTAAAATGCGTTTTGCCCGGGCAAAGTTCCAGCACTTTTTCTTTTGAAAAAGTTTTAAAATATTTTGCTTTTTCTAAAAAATTAAATTTAATTGGCGGCGTGGCAATCCACGATTATTTTATATATTATGGAAAAGACAGAATAAAAGATTATCCCTTGCGGACAATGAATGGGGCTTATGCTGAATTTCCTCGTTATAAAAATGTTGAAAAATTATTAAAAAAATATTTAAATAAAAAACAATATAAAAATTTGCCAATCTGGATAAATGAGTACAACAGTATTTTGTATAATTTTAAAGAAAATCAAACAGATAAATTTATTGATGCGGCATATTTATGGTCTGAAGTTGCTTATATGCTTGAGCATGGAATAACTGGCGGGGCGCTTTTTTTCTGGAATTCAGCAACAATTGGCGAAGGTTTCACAAATGGCTTGATTGGTGATTATAATCGTAAGCCGGAAATTAATTTAAACGGCAGAACATTTTTGGCTTTTTCGAAATATTTTGGCTGGGGCGGAAAAATTTTAAAAATAAAATATAATCCGCAAAAAATTTATGATCCAGTCAGCGACTTAAATCTTTCTAAAATTACCGCAATCAGCAGTTTATCCAAAAACGGAAAAAATCTTTATCTTGGCGTAATTAACCGAAGCAGCAATGTTTATGAATCCTCAATCAATTTGAAAAATTTTTTACCAAAAAAGAAAGCAAAAATTTATAGTCTCAAAGCTGATTCTTTATTAGATTCTCATAGGAATATTCATTATAAAACAAAAACAAAAGATGTTTCAAAAAAATTTAATTACAAATTTCCGAGCTTATCAATAAATTTTATAAAATTAAAAAGAAAATAGTTTCCAAAATTTCCTTGACCCTCACACCAAGGTATTAGTGCGGGGGTATTAGTGGGGGGGTATTAGGGGTGTTGACAGGTTTTTTACTGTGAAGTAATATAAAAAGCTTCGGCAAACCCCGTACCACAGGCGTAAATCTGTGGTACGGGGCAAATGCCGAGGTTTGGGTTGCAAGGGTTAAAGGGTTACGAGGCGCTTTAAGGCCATGCAAATCGTGCGAAAAGCCAGTTGGCCTGTGCCTCGCGCCGTCAGCCCATTCGCAGCCTAAGTTTTTTCTCCAAAGGAGGTTAGAGATGACGTTAGTTGGAACACCTGTTTATGATGAGGTGTTGAAAAGATTAGAGGCAAAATTAGGAATTTGTCCGAAATGTCAGAGTCGTCAGGTGTTAGCAGAGGTTATGATTCGCAAAAAGAATCTTGGCGGAAAGTTTGAAAAAGGCAATTTAACGAATCTTTGTCTGCCTTGCGATGAGGATTGGCGGGAATTTTGCGCAACCCAAGGATTGACCAAAAAGTCTTCTTTCGCTGATTTCAAGGTTGCATTTGTCAGATTTTTAAAAGCAGAAAAACCTAAACTTTCAGGAAGAGATCAAGCATTGGCAATTTTGCGAGAAGTAGCGGGTTTGCGGATTGCGGTGGCGATTGAAGCACAGAGAATTGAAGGAAGGTTTCGTTCAAGAGCCCGTCGGCTTGATGATGTTTATCCGTTTGGCAAAAGCTACACTGGCCAACTTTTAGCAAAAAGGGGCGATGGCGAAAATGAAGTTTTACCAAAAGATTGGCTTAAATATTTGATGAGTCAGGTTGCGGAAGTTGGGGGAACAAAAAGAGCGTTGGAAAGAGAAATTGAAAAGCAATTGCGCTATTTTCCGGTTTGGGAGCTTTTTGCAGAAAAAGTTCCGGGAATCGGTCCGTATCTTGCAGGTTATTTGATTGCAATGATTCGCGATCCAAAGAGATTTCCGGATTCTTCTCATTTAAGCGGCAATGTTGGTTTGCGGGTTTTTGAGGATGAAAATGGAAGAATGACAGCCCAGCGCCGGGAGCGCGGAGGAAAATTAAATTATGACCCGGTGGCAAAGCTAGTAGTTGTAAGATTAATTCCGCAAAGCCTTGATTATCAACGTAGCCGTTTTCCAGACAGTCCATATTCTGTGTTGCTTGAGAATGTTAAGGCGGTTGAAAGAAAAAAGGCAGAAAATGAAACTCCAAGCCATTGTTGGGTTACTGGTTGCAATGAAACTGATGTGGTAAATCTTGGTTACGGCGAACGGGAAACTGGTGAAAGATATTTTAAAGGTTTTTGCTGCCGGAAAACTCTTGGTACTTCTAAGGTTCATCACTTTTTACATCCCGCGCATGTGATGACTCGGGTTTATCGCAAAGTCGGCCGACTCTTTTTGCTTGATTTTTATCACATTTGGCTTTATTTGGAGGGGGAAAATCCAAATATTGCTTGTAATCCGAGGATTATGTATTTTCTTCAGTCAGCTGCAAATGGCGTTGCTGATTCTAAGGAGTGATTGTTAGATAGGCGATAGTTAATTATTTTTTATTTTTTGGCGGGGGCGTCTTGACACGAGTCAGGGCGGCCCAGAGACGGTAACAATTACCATAAGGCGACTGTCATCCTGGGCGACTATTTTTTTTGATTTAAGATAATGTAGTCGCCCGTCAAACGCTCCCTAATCGGTCGCGTTTGACCCTGCGGTAACAGTCACCGACTTGCCTTAAGGCCAGCTCGTCGCTGTGAAAAACCAATGTTGCGGTGCCTTAAGGCCAATGGTGTGATGTGAAAAACCACAAAGGAGGTGCCTTAAGGCCATGTCCGTGTTGCGAAACCCTGCAAGCTCGCAGGGTGAAAGCCACGTGGTATTTGCCTTAAGGCCAGGTGATTGCTGCGAAAAGCCAAGTTCGATCTGCCTCGATGCGCTCAGTATGCCTTAAGACCGCTGGAAGAATGTTAAAAACCAAATATCTTCTGTCTTAAGGCCATTTGCGCTATGCGAAAAGCCAATGTCATGTTGTCTTAAGGTTGCTTTAAGGCCATTGACTGGTTGCGAAAAGCCACTTTTGGGGTGCCTTAAGGCCATGATGGGGCTGCGAAAAGCCAAGTTTTGGATGTCTTAAAAAAGCCAGATCTGGAATGCGAAAAGCCATGGTGCTTCTGCAGACTAATTAGACCGAAATAATTCGGTCTTTTTTTGTTGCTTGTCAAAAATCTCAAGGAGCGCAGCGACGAAGAGATTTTTGGTATAAGCAACAATCCGCCGAAGCGACAGTAAAAAATATGCTTAAAAATAGACTAGCCGCAGCCCTGCAATCTTGTAGGGCGTAGGCGGCATTATTATAAAAAGACTTAAAATATAATGTGTCATAATTGGAGCGAAGGCGGATATAATTTGCCAAAAAAATTGATCCCAGTTTATCGGTAGAAGATTTTTCTAAAGAGGCGACTGTCGTTCTGGGCGACTATTTTTTTGATTTACGATAATGTAGTCGCCCGTCAAACGCTCCCTAATCGGTCGCGTTTGACCCTGCGGTAACAGTCACCGAGGCGCTTTAAGGGCTTGTGGCAAAGTTAAATTATAATAGTTTAGGCTCCGATTCGGAAATAAATTACATCTCCATCTTGAACAACATAATTTTTTCCTTCGATCTGTAAAAGGCCAATTTCTTTCGCCCCGCGCTCGCCGTATTTTACAAAATCTTCATATCTTATTACTTCAGCGCGAATAAAATTTTTTTCAAAATTTGAATGGATAACGCCTGCGGCTTTAGGCGCTTTGGTACCAACACAAACAGTCCAGGCGCGCGTCTCTTTTGGTCCAGAAGTTAAAAAAGTTATTAGATTTAATAATTTATAACTTGTTTTAATTAACTTATCCAAACCCGATTCGGTTATTCCATATTCTTTCATTAAAATTTTTGCTTCGTTTTCGGGTAATTCCGCAAGTTCGCTTTCAATTTTGGCGCAAATATGGATTGACGGTTTTATGTCCGGCAGATTTTTTTGCGATTCTGAAGTATTTAAAACATACAAAATTGGCTTGATAGTCAAAAGTTGCATTTCTTTAAGCAAATTTTTTTCTTCTTTATTGAACTGGATATCTCGCGCCGGAATATTTTTTGCCAAATTATTTTTTAATTTTTCTAAGAAATTTAATTGCGCGATTTTTTCTTTATTTCCAGATTTTGTTTGGGCTTTTACTGCTTCATAACGTTTTTCAATTTGTTGCAAATCCGCAAAAATTAATTCCAAATTAATAATTTCGATATCTTCTTTTGGACTAATTTTACCTGAAATATGGGCAATATTTTTGTCTTCAAATATTCGCACCACTTCGCAGATCGCATCCACTTCTTTTATATGCGATAGGAATTGGTTGCCTAATCCTTCGCCTTTATGGGCGCCGCGAACTAGCCCGGCAATGTCAACAAATTCAATTGTTGCCGGCACGATTTTTTCTGATTTTGAAATTTGCGCAAGTTTTGAAAGCCGTTCATCGGGGACAGCGACAACGCCGACATTTGGCGAGATAGTGCAAAAAGGATAATTTGCGCAGTCAACTTGTTTTCGGGTTAGGGCCTTAAATAATGTTGATTTGCCGACGTTTGGCAAGCCAACAATTCCAATTTTGAATGACATAAATTTATGTAATATTTAAATTCTATCAAAGAAGTAAAGTATTATCAATAAAAAAACCGTCAAATTATTTTGGCGGCTTGAAAAATTATTCAGAAATAATTTCTATTACTTTCTTTCCCCATGGTGTTAAGCCACAGCCATTTTCATCGCAAAGACCAATTAAGTGAAAAACCCATTCGCCTGGCGAAAATTCCGCGCTTTCAAAAAGCGAATGAAGCTGAATAAATGGCCTATTTTTTATTTCTTCTTGGTGGTATAAATCTTCAATAACTTTTCTGTAAGCAAAAAGCCAATAAGCCATTTTTTCAATACTTGCCGAAGAAAATCCAATTTCTGCAATTCCAATTTCGGTATTATTGCCGAAAAGATCTATTGCTCCTTGAACTGATTCTTGGAAATATACAGGAGTTGGCTCAAAATCATATTCTGGCAGAGACATAGGTTGTGTTTGTTTTTGCGGCAGTCCAAAATCAATTATTTCTGTTGTTGCTTTCATTGTTCCGTAGAAGGTAATTCCTAAGATTTCAATTGGCGCAGGCTCTCTTTTTTCTTCACATTTTCCATCAAAATTATCATCAATGCAGCCGTCTAGAAGCGCTTTAAGGAGCCACCAGCTGAAAATATAATCTAAGGTTTCCGCTTCCGGTGTTTCACGATTTAAAACCGGGCGCAAATTTTTAGCAATCGCCGCTCTATATCCTGCTTCTTTGATTTTTTTAGCGGCAAGATATAGTCCTTCGCGCATATTTACTAAAGCTTTTGCCATTGTTTTTGCTGCTTTTTTCCCGCCCGGCGGCCAATTGCCAAAGCCAAGATAGGCATTAAAAAGATAACCCATTGGTTCATTAATCAGATAAATTACTGTTCCTTTTGGGATTTTTCCTTCAAAAACTGAAATAACATCTGCGCTGTAGTTTGCAAATTTTGCCGCGGCATTTTCATTTGCCCAGCCAGTGGTCATAATATCCGTGGTTTCTAATAAGGCAGGATAAGAATCATGATGCGAGAGTGTTAGTTCAATTTCTGCGCCAAGTTCTTGCAGGTGTTCAACGGTTTGCAAAATTTTTTCTTGCCAAGTAGGATTTTGAAAACAGGGCCAAGCTAGAGTTAGCCGGACTACTGGAAAACTCCCACTTACTAGAGGATAAGCATAATCCATTGTTTGATTAAATTCGTTTAAATCAGCAAACCTTTTGACATAATTAGGTTGAAGAGAAACTAGTTCTGCCTTGCCATCGCTTTTAAATCTTTTATAAAGTTCAGTCCAGCCGCTGGGACAGATTTCTTCGGAGACAGTTTCCGTTACTAATTGCATTAAAGAAATAGGCAGGCCCCATTTTATTAAACTTGGGTTAGTCGGTGTTTCTTCAAAGAGATCATAAGTAAAATTATCAGAACCAACATCTTTTTCATATTCTGCTTTTCTTGCTGAACATCCAAGAAAAACGAAAAAGACAATAAAAATTTTTGTTGTTGGCCAAGGTTTCATAAAACCCCCTTGTTTTAAAAAGAACAAAAACGAGCGGCAGTGACCGCTCATTTTATTTTAACAAATTTTTAGAGTTTTATAATGTGGATAACTTTTTGCAATACATATTTCATTTTTTAGGCAGCCAGTTTGCCAGCTTGATTATTTAGCAACAGCAATATTTAGTCCGCCATAAAAAGATTGATCAAAAGCAAAGAAATTTGTTGGTAATTTTTTGCCAAAAGCATTAAAAGCTAAAATTTGTGGGCTGCCGCCCAAATCTGCAGCAGCAATTATTTCTGCTTTTTTATTGCCTTTAATATTACCTAAAGCAATATTGGCGCCAAAACCCCTATTTTCAAAAGTCCGAAATTGTGAAATTAAGCTAAAAGGCGAAAGGCGATAAATTTTTATCAAGGGATCATTTTTTTGTTTGCTTACGGCGATTTCTTCTTTGCCATCGCCATCAACATCACCAGCAGCAACTGCCACTCCTCCTTGATAACTTTCTTCAAAAGCAAGAAAGGAAAATCCTATTTTTCCATTTTTATCAAAAATTTCAACTCGCGGTCCACTTCCTTTTGCTGCTCCAACAATAATTTCATCAATTTTATCTCCATCAACATCTCCCAAAGCAATATTCGCGCCTTGCGATTTTGACAAAACTTTAAATTGCAAGACAAGTTTTTTTCGTTTTTTAATTTTATAGATTTTTACTTCCGGCGATAGAGACTCGTTTGCTTGAACAGTTGCAATTTCTCTTTTTTTATCTTGATCTATATTGCCGACTGCCACTGAAACGCCGCCGCGAAAACTTGTGCCATACGGCGCAAATTGTTTTTTCTTTTTTCCTGAAAGATTAAAAATTTTTACTCGTCCTTCGCCAAGCCCGCCGCCGGCAATAATTTCTTTCTTTTTTTTGCCAATTACATTGCCAAAAGCAATTTGCACTCCGCCGCGGAAAAATTTACTAAAAGCAAATTTATTAAAGCCAGAAGGTGTGCCATAAGCATCAAAAGATTTAATATGCGGATTTCCCCCAAATCCAGCAGCCGCGACAATTTTTGTCGGTATTTTAATTTTTTTAGGCGGCCCGCCGCGGGCTTTTTCTTTCTTTTTTGTTTTTGTTTTTTTAACGGTTTCTTTTTTTACTAAAATTTTTGGTTCAAAAACGCGGTTTAGATTAAATTCTAGAATACTAACCGAATGGGCAGGAAAAGTATAATTAAAATCTTCTGAAACTTTTATTTGTGATTCAGTAATTTTAACTTCATTGGTTGTATTATTATTAGCATAAAGCGAAGAGCCATTAAGTGTATAAACTTTTGCTTGATCGCTAATTTGGGCATTTTCAATTATTAAATTTGTCCGCATATCAGCCAATCCATGTTTGTTGACTGCCGCCAGATATAATTTTTTGTCATCGCTGCTTTTAGAAGAATAAGCGCTAAGATACGGAACATTGGCAATCGAAGGAACATTCCTTTTTTCCGAAACAGAAAAAGTTGGCTCTGCTTCTACTTTTGTGATCAGTGATTTTTCACCAAAATTATTAGTAAATAAAGAAATTGCGAGGGCAGTTGGTTTTGGCCGAAAGTCGGATGTAAAAGCTCCCCATTGCCAATCTGTTTCTGCGGCTAATTTATGAAATTGACCAATTTTAACCCCTTGTTCAGTCATTGCTCCCAGAAGATCGGCAACGGTTAGTCCATAAATTAAACTTACACCTTTTTGATAATCACCAGTGTTAAACTCTGTGACAACAAATTCAATTCGATCGGCTTCAGCCGGGGCATAAGTTTTTAAAAGCGATCGCGTTCGCTCAACCACACCCAAACCTTGGCCAAAAGCAGTCTTGTAATTTTTTGAAAATGCATAGCCTTCAGCCAGCGTATGAGCGTCAGAAATTCCACTTTCTACCCAATAAGGATAATAATGGAAAATAACAAAATCAATATAAGGCGCTGCTTGTTTAATAACTTCTACATCCCAATCAGAAAAACCGACAAGCAATGTTGCCCCGACTTTGATATTTGGATCGCGAGCTTTCATGCTTTTAGAGAATTCTTTGATTTTTTGAGCATAAGTTTTATTTTCCAAATATCCATCGCCCCAAGCATAAATTTCATTGCCAAGTTCCCAATACTTAATATTCAAGCCTTGAATTGTGTTTAATTGATAGACTAGATCTGCCGCTTTTGCCGGCGAATCGCGGCGCATATTGACTGTGACAATCGGCGCAAGCCCTGCTTCTTTTGCAAAATCAATTTGACCTTGAAAATCTTCAACCCCCCACGGCCGATTAGAAGAAAAAGGCTGACGTATATCAGATCGCCAGATAAAACGGTAAGAGTTAAGAACATTTTGGGAGCGGAAGACTAATCCAATAAAACCTAAGTCATAAGGATTTGAACTTTGAGATTTTATTGTTGCAGTTAAAGTATAATCACTCCAATTTTTTGGTCCGGCAAATTTTATTGAGATATCTTGCTTGCCGGAATGCCGGTATTTACCGTCTTGCGCGTGCCATTGTCCCAAATTATGCCAGTTTGGAAAATTATCATTATTCCACATCGAGCTTTCTTTTTGATCAAAAGAGTCGGAAAAAAGAATCTGGCCGTTTTTGTCTTCAACCTTTACATTGTCAAAATAAGCATTTTGATTATAGGAAGTTAAAAGGCCGATATTGCCAGCGCTGAAATCTGCATCTTGAACATTAAAAACAAGATTTTCATCAATAAAGATTTTTATATTTGAACCGGAAACTTGGGCTTTGATTTGATATTCTTGACCGGATTTATATGGTGTATTATCTGCCGCAAGAATTTTAAAATCACCATCACGGACAGAAACAAGCATTCTGGCGCCTGGATCAAAACCGTCAGTAATGCGGATAGATTCTGCTTTTGTTTGTTTGACAGCTTTGACTAAATTTGTATCATATTTAAATTCTGAACTCGTGCTGTAACCAAAAAGATTAGGACTTATCTCGTTTTGCACTGTCCAGGCGTCAACAGTAATTTTCGGGGCAAAAGTTATTCCGGGAGTATCGACACTTGTTGCCGCAACACCAATAATAAATAACAAAGTTAGACCTTTAAGAAAAAAAGGAAGTTTTTTTAAAAGATAATAAGGGAATTTATAGATTTTCCGACGCCAAGGAGTATGCATAAAAAAGTTAAAAATGAAAAATTTTATGATATTTTAGAAGCCCGAAACTTGCTAGGGGGAATTTTTTTTAGTTTATTTGCGTTATATTTATTATATTATTTCCTCAACAAGTTAAGGCATCCAAATTCTTAGACAGCCTCAGTAAGGCTAAAACACTTCTGTTATAATTTAGCATAAAAATTATTTTTTGTCAAATTTTTGTGAAGTTTTATTGCCGATAGTTTGTCTACAAAAACAGGCTCGAGCCTGAAATTTTAGACAGCTGATTTTTCTTTAGAATTTTAAATTTTGCGATAAAAAGTAAAATTGCTTTGTCTACAAAAACAGGCTCGAGCCTGAAATTTTAGACAGTATTATTTTTGTGTTTTTGCTGTTGATAAAGAATCAGCAACGAGCCTATGGACATCACATTCCAAAATGGCACTAAGATATTGCTAATATTAGCCAATTTATATCCCCTATGGCGTAATTTCAGAATGTGATTTCTATAAGAGGTTGACACAAAATTTTTTAAAAGATATGCTTTAAAAGCGGCGATGTTGCCGTTTGAACCTTGGACAAATGGAGAGGGAAAATGTCTGAGTCTCGGCCTGTTTGTTATAAATGTCATATAGTTTTAACTTTTCCTGAATTGCAAAAAGCAGTGAAGATTGAAATTAATGGCGAAACTTTGTATTTCCATCCTTACTGTTATAGATATTTTTTTGATTTTGTTTATGGTATTTATAAGAGAATGATAATCTATTTGAATTTAGAGCCGGAGGTTCAGTCATTCAATGATTTTTTTGAAGCTCAGAGATTGATAGAAAAGGGAATTAAAAGAATACTTAGAAAATCAAAAAACGCCAAATCTGCGGTTAAGGCGGCAAGGATTTATGATTTATGGATTTTGTCAGTATCTTATCTGCGCTGCCGGCCAAATATTAATTTTAAAGTCATTGAAGAAATTGAAAAAATAAATAAATCTTTGAGATCGCAAAGATTAGAGAATCCGCCATAATAAAGCGGATTTTTTGTAATAATTCTTATTTTTGCTTTAAAATTAGACGAATTCAAAATTCTCTTGACAGATTTTTTTGAGGTGGTAATTTAAAGTGTTCTTTCTTTAAAAGTTCGCGCCCGCAGGCGGGCGCGAAAGGAGGTTATAATGAGAAAAGCTGTATTTGTTATAATTATATTGTTATCCATTTTTAATTTTAATGTTTTT
>JBFLZX010000005.1:31460-45394 GCA_040756075.1 Patescibacteria group bacterium
TGGTGTAGCGGTGGAAATTGCGGTATTGTTAATTTAAACAAAGGAGGTGAATAATGAGAACGAAAGCGATAATTGCTTTGATTACATTGTTTTCATTTGTATCTTTTGTAAGTTGCGGAACAATTAAAAGTAGTGTTAGAGAGACGAGGACGGTTTATGGTTATCAACAAAAAGTAGATGATAAAAATAAAGTTACAGCTTCGGAAAATATTGGAGAAATTGGAAAGGAAAGTATTGAGAGGATTGAAGAAAAAGAAAGAGAAATTCCTTGGTGGGTAGGGGTTGTAGTTGTAATTGGATTGGGGGTTGCTGGTGCAGCGGCCGGCGCAGCTGCTGCGGCTGGCGGCGGAGGCGCCGCAGCCTCGGCGACAATTGTAATTCCAAAATAGATACAAATTATAAGATAAGATAAAATTTAAAAAGAGGCGGGAGAGTTTTTTCCTCCTGCCTCAATTTCTTTTTTCTAGTTCAGACTTTTGTTTATAAATTTTATAAACTCTGGCCTGAACTCGAAAGAGTCAGGGAAGTCAGTTTTGGCTAAACTGACTTTTGGTCATTTCAAAAAAAGGAGGTTGATGATGAAAAATCTCGCCTTTGTTGTTTTTTTGAGCTTTGTTTTTTTAAATTGCGGCGATAAAGCATCGGTAAATGTTAATGTGATTTATTATTCTGATGTTGACAATGGTGTGAATGATATTCCTATCGGCAATGATGTTGTTGATGTTGCAACAAATAATGATGTTGTAGTTGTAAAAGAAGTTAAGATTGGGCAAGAAGATGTTTTTGTTGAGGAAGGTGGTTTTGATAATTATATCGAATTGAATACTGATGAAAATGAGACTGTTGAAGTAAAAACTGAAGATAATTTAGTTTGTGTTCCAAATTGTGAAAATAAGGAATGTGGAGATGATGGCTGCGGCGGAAGCTGCGGGGAATGCAGTCCGAATTTTGTTTGTTATTATGGTTTTTGTGTTTTGAAATATTTGGTTGAATGCAATGACTTGTTATGCCTTTTTTATGATTCTAATTCGAAAACAGTAATTGCAAGCGGTTATTATTATGATTTTTATCAGAGAGCAGTATTTTTTAGTGGTAAAGTTGGCGAACCATATCCAAATATTGAAGTTGTCTCGGTTATTGATAATAATAATTTTGTTGCGTATTTTCCAGCGCCAAAAGATAAAGTTTATAAATTGTTTAATTTAATGAGTTGGGATGGTTGGTTATTGGTTGATACTGTAAACAATAATCCATTTTTAGGCAGTGGATTAGAATATTTATGTGATGCTGGAGCTTGTGCGATTTTGATTTCAGAGAGAAAAGATTTTTAAAAATTAATTGGAATTTTTAAGAGGCTCAAAAAGAGCCTTTTTTATTTATTCTAAGCTAAAATATTGATTTATCCACAGATAAATTTGACTTATTTTAGCTAAAAGCCTTGACAAAGAATTAATCTTGTGATATGATGTGCTGTTTTGTATGCGAATTAATACAAACGCAATATACAAATTGATGCGAATAGAAAATGAATATTCGTATACATTCGCATAGTAATTCGTAATAATTTGCATTATGAAAATAGCCTTTATCGGACAAAAAGGAATTCCGGCAGCCGAGGGTGGGGTTGAACGCCATGTTGAAGAATTATCTGCTCGTCTTGCTGCATTGGGCCAAGAAGTTTATGTTTACTGCCGGCGCCATTATACAAAATTTTCTGCCTCTCAATATAAAGGGGTGAATTTGATTTATCTTCCTTCAGTGCCAACAAAAAATTTGGATACAATTACTCATACGTTTTTAGCAACTTTAGACGCGATACGTCGGGATTTTGATATTATTCACTTCCAGGGTGTTGGTCCATCAACTTTAGCTTTTTTGCCGCGGATTTTAAAATCTAATGTCAAAGTTATTACTACTTTTCATTGCCGCGATCAGTTCCATCAAAAATGGGGCCCTCTGGCGCGTAAATATTTAGCTTTTGGCGAATATGCGGTATCAAAATTTTCTCACCAGACAATCTGCGTTTCCAAAACAATTAAAAATTTGGTCCGTGAAAAATTCGGCCGCGAAGCGAAATACATTCCTAATGGCGTGGCAGTAAAAAGCGGCGCAGATGAAAATATTATTAAACAATTTGGATTAGAAAAAGATAAATATCTTTTAACTTGCGGACGTTTGGTGAGACATAAAGGCATCCATTTATTAATCAAAGCCTTTAAAAGAATTAAGAATCAAGAATTAAGGATTAAGGATTTAAAATTAGTAATTGTCGGAGATTCAGTTAGTACTGATGAATATGTTAAGGAATTAAGGAAATTGGCCGAAGGTCACAATAACATTATTTTTACTGGTTTTCAATATGGCAGGACTTTAGCATCATTGTTTGAAAATGCTTATCTTTATATTCATCCTTCTTATTCCGAGGGTTTACCAATTACAGTTTTAGAAGCAATGGCTTATGGAAAGACGGTTTTGGTTTCCAATATTCCGGAAAATATTGAGGCTTTTGCTGGCCGCGGTTATATGTTTTTAAACAAAAATGTTAATGATTTAGCTTACAAAATTCAACTGCTTTTGGAAAATCCAGATTTAGTTGAAAAAACCGGTAAAACTGCGCGCGAGTATGTTTTACAAAATTATAATTGGGAAAAAATTGTCGCCGAAACTTTGGATTTGTATAAGAAAACTTTAGCTGAAGCGCCAGAGGGAGTTTTGGAAAAAGCGAAAATTTAAATTAACCCCACCTCACCTCCCCTTATATAAGGGGAGGAAAGGAGGGGTTATCAAAGTTTTTCTTCTGATGTTGGTATTTTAAAGGAATTCTGAAATCTCAACACCAGAGGGAAGATCTCAAAATTTAAGATTTTACCCTTGGACAGCGCGAAGTCCGCAAACTATGGACTCGCGCTGTTTTTGATATTTGTCGAAAAAGTGGCGTCGGAAGAAAGTTCAAAATTATCTCCGGATGAGAGCAGTAGGGACAGGAAAGGATTAATAAACCAAGTTATATGGAAATTATCTAAAGTTAATGGACAAAGGAGAGCCTGATAAAGCAGGAAAAGAGCTTGAGAAGCTGGGCGAGATCCTGAAAAATCTCGGTTCCAACTAAAGACAAAACAAATTGAATTCTATTTATTTTGCCTCTGCATATCGCAGAGGTTTTTTTATTGCTTTTTTGCCCGATATTTGTTAAGCTAAAAACATAAAATTAAGCCATATATATGATTAACGGAGTTAAAATTAAAGCGTTAAAAGTCTGGAAAGATAAACCAGATTTAGACCAGCCGGATGTAAAGCTGGGGTTTTTGATGGAAGTTTTACGGGCGGATGAAGGATTGTTAAAAAAATTCGGCCAGACAACTTTTACTGTCGCATATCCCGGAACAATCAAGGCTTTTCATTGGCATAAATCGCAGGATGATTTGTGGTTTGTGGCAACAGGAAAAGCAATGATTGTTTTGCACGATTTTCGCGAGAATTCTAAAACAAAAGGAGAAACGCAGGTGATTTACGCCGGCAAAGATGATTATAAATTAGTTGTCATTCCAGTTGGCGTGGCGCATGGCTATAAAGTTTTGAGCGATGAGCCAGTTTTGCTGTTTTATCATACGACGGAGCCGTATGATGCTAAGGCGCCGGATGAAGAAAGAATTCCGTATGATGATAAGAAAATAGGGTTTGACTGGAAGTAATCGTAAAGCGTGTAACGTATAATGTGTAACGTAATTTTATAAAAACGTTATGCGTTACAAGTTACACGTTACACGACGATGGATTGTCTTTTTTGCAAAATCATCAATCGCGAAATTCCTGCCAATTTTGTCTACGAAAATGACAAGGTTGTCGCGTTTTTGGACATTGCGCCTGTCAATCCTGGCCATACTTTAGTTGTGCCGAAAGAACATTGCGAGAATATTTTGGATGCTTCTGACGAAACTTTGGCAGAATTAATTTTGGCAGTAAGAAAGATTGGACAGGCAATTCAAGAAGGTTTGGGTTATCAGGGTTTTAATTTAGGAGTAAATAATGGCCGGGTGGCAGGCCAGATTGTTCCGCATCTGCATTTTCATATTATGCCGCGGCGCGTTGGCGATGGACTGCGTTTGTGGCCGCAGAGGAAGTATGAGGTCGGAGAAGCAGAGGTTGTTGCGGAAAAAATACAAAAAGCGATAAAATAATTTTTTGTCATTCCGAGGAGCCGTAGGCGACGAGGAATCTCTCAGCTTGTCTGAGGACATCTGACATTTGTCAGAGATTCCTCGCTTACGCTCGGAATGACTCGACGATGAAACTTTTTATTACAGGCGGTGCCGGGTTTATTGGTTCCAATTTTATTCGTTATATTTTAAAAAGATATCCAGATTACCAGGTGGTAAATTTTGATAAATTGACTTACGCGGGAAATTTGGATAATTTAAAGGATATTGAGAATAATTCCCGCTATAAATTTGTGCGCGGGGACATTTGTGATTTTAAAAAAGTTTGTGAAGTTTTAGAAAAAGAAAAATGTGATTGGATTGTAAACTTCGCGGCAGAATCGCATGTTGACCGTTCAATTTTAGGTGCCTGGAGTTTTGCGGAAACTGATGTAATTGGAACTCTTTCTTTACTTGAAGCGGCGCGGAAATATAAAATAAAGAAATATTTGCAAATTTCAACCGACGAAGTTTATGGCGATTGGGAAAAGGGAGGCTATGCCCGTGAAACCGATTGTTTGCGTCCCTCTTCGCCTTATTCTGCTTCTAAAGCTGGCGGCGATTTAATGGTTTTAGCTTATAAAAGAACTTACGATTTGCCGATTTTGATTACCCGTTCTTCAAATAATTACGGACCGTACCAATATCCGGAAAAAATTATTCCTTTGTTTATTACAAATTTATTAGAAGGAAAAAAAGTGCCGGTTTATGGCGATGGCGGTCAGATTCGTGATTGGCTTTATGTTGAGGATAATTGCTCGGGGATTGATTTAGTTTTACACAAAGGCAAAATCGGCGAAATTTACAATATTGGCGCAAATCAGAAGCCGGAAATTATAAATTTAGAATTGACCAAAAAAATTGTTCAGGCGTTAGGTCTTGGTGAAGATATGATTGAATATGTCAAAGATCGGCCGGGACATGATCGGCGCTATGCCATTGATACGGCAAAAATCCGTGCTTTAGGATGGAAGCCAGAGGTAGATTTTGAAAAGGGGCTAAAATTAACGATTGAATGGTATAAAAAGAATGAATGGTGGTGGAAAAAAATTAAGTCAGGAGAATATCTAAAATACTATCAAGAGCAGTATGCTGACAGGAGCCTAAAAGGAAATAATGGAACAGAAGTGCAGCGACACTGATTTTTAAAATTCCAAATATCAAAATCCAAATGACAAATGAAATCCAAAATTCTAATGTCAAAATTAAAAATTTGATATTCAATTATTTGATATTTGACATTCATTTGGCATTTGAACTTTGAATTTTGGGTTTTTATGAAAAAAATACTTATCATTGGTGCGCGTGGAATGCTTGGGCAGGAATTGATGAAAGTCTTTGGCACTGACAAAAATTATGAAGTTGTTGGCACTGATATGAAAGATTTTGATATTACGAATAAGGAGAAGGTTTTTGAAAATATAAAAAATATCGCCCCGCAAATTGTAATAAATGCCGCCGCCTTTACACGCGTTGATGATTGCGAAAAACCGGAATTTAAAGATATTTGTATGAAAGTAAATGGTTATGCTGTGGGTTATATTGCCGCGGTTTGCCGTGAACTTAATGCAGTAATGATCCATTACAGCACAGATTATATTTTTTTCGGTGAAAAAGAGAGAGGATATCGCGAAGATGAAAAAGATTTTGCGCCCTTGAATATTTACGGTCAGTCTAAGCTTTTAGGTGAGCAAGAGCTTTTAAAAAATACTGACAGATTTTATTTAATCCGTACTGCTTGGCTTTATGGAAAAAATGGGAAAAATTTTGTTGACACAATGTTAGAATTGGCTCACAAAATGCCGGAGCTAAAAGTAGTTAATGATCAGACTGGTTCCCCGACTTATGCTGTAGATTTAGCTAAAAGGACTAAAGAAATTTTAGAAGGAAATTATCCTTTTGGAGTGTATCATATTACTAATGAAGGGACAGTGAGTTGGTATGATTTTGCAAAAAAAATTTTTGAAATTGCGAAAATAGATGTTAAAGTAATCCCAGTGGCAAGCAATGAGTTTCCTCGGCCGGCAAAACGGCCGAAATATTCCGTGCTTGTTAATACAAAGTTGCCGAAATCAAGAAAATGGGAAGAGGCATTAGAAGAATATTTATTAAAAAAAATTTAAGAATTATTTATTAACGGATTAGCGTATTAACGGATTTAAGTCGAGCCTTGCTCGACTATCAATACGTTAATTTGTAATTCGTTAATTGAATAATAAATAATCATGAAAGCATTAATTACTGCCGGCGGCCACGGCACAAGATTGCGGCCAATCACTTTTACTTTAAATAAACATTTAATTCCTATTGCTAACAAACCAATGATTTTTTATGTTTTAGAGAAAGTTGCTGCTGCAGGAATTAAGGACGTAGCCATCAATATCAATCCGGGCGATAAAGAATTGCCGAATTCCCTTGGCGATGGTAAAAGATGGAAGATTAAAATTACTTATATTGAACAAAAGGGCGGACCAAAGGGATTAGCTCATATTATTAAAAATGCTAAAAGCTTTTTAAAGAAAGATCCTTTTGTTTTTTATTTAGGAGATAATATTTTTCTTGGCGGTATTAAAAAATTTATTGAGACATTTAAAAAGAAAAAATTAAGTTGTCTTCTGACACTAGCTCGTGTGCCTGATCCTCAAAGATTTGGTGTGCCAGAAATAAATACTAAGGGCGAGATTGTAAAGGTTGAGGAAAAACCAGAAAAACCGAAATCCGATTTTGCGGTTTGCGGAATTTATATTTACGATCATCATATTATTGAGGCGGTAGAAAATATTAAACCATCAGCACGAGGAGAGTTTGAAATTTCTGACGCTCATCAATATTTATTGGATCGTGGATACAAAGTTGGCTACGAAGAAGTTTCTGGCTGGTGGAAAGATACAGGAAAGCCAAATGATCTTTTAGAGGCAAATCAGCTTATTTTACATGAGATTAAAAAAGATATAAAAGGAAAAGTAGAGAAATCAGCAACAATACAAGGAAAAGTTGTTATTGGCAAAGGGACAAAAGTTATTGGTCGTTCATTTATTCGCGGGCCGGTAGTTATTGGAGAAAATTGCGTTATTCGCGACAGTTTTATTGGACCTTTTACCTCTGTGGGAAATGGGGTAGAAATTGATGGAGGGGATATAGAGAATTGTTTGCTTATGGATTATGTTGATATCAAAACTTCTAAACGCATTGTTGATAGTTTAGTCGGTTATAACTGCAGTATTTTAGATGACGGCGGAACTTTGCCTTCCGGGCATAAATTGATTATTGGCCAGAATTCGTCGATAGAACTATAATCATTCCTATCAATATTATTTGACTTTCTAAATAAGAATAGAATTTTCAATTTTCAATTATCAATTTTCAATGAATTTTAAATTCTTAAATTTTAAAATTGATTTAAAATTTAAAATTTGTCATTTAAAATTTTTATATAGACTTAGCCAATTATTGCTAGTCGTTTTTTTACTGCCTTTTTTTGTTTCGGCCAAAAGTTTTGACCCAGATCGCATTATTTCTGACAAAAATTATACTGACAGCAGCTCGATGTCCCGATCCCAGATCCAGAAATTTTTGGAATCAATGGGATCGGGTTTAGCAAAAATAAAGCTAGAAGCAGAAGGAGCAGTAAAACGCGTTTCTGATATCTTTTACGAGGCAGCAAAAAAATATAAAATCAGTCAAAAACTGCTTTTAGTTACTGCTCAGAAAGAACAGTCAGCAATCACAACAGAAAATCTAACTGAAGATCAAAAGACTAAATTAATGGGTTATTGTATTTATCCTGGCAGTCCTTGTTCGGGCAAGTATTTAGGAATTTTTGCCCAAATTGATGCTGCTGCTTGGCAATTTCGACAATATTTGGAAAAGGCGGGATTATATAACTTTCAAAAAGGAAAAACAAGCAAGACTTCTGATAATGAAACAGTGACGCCTAAAAATCAGTCAACTGCGGGATTATATAATTACACACCTTATCAGGGCGGAGAGCGAGGAGCAACAATTTCCGATGAAGGCTGGGGAGGAAATTTTTTGTTTTGGAAAGTTTGGTCAGGTTGGTTTGGCGATCCAACTAAATCTTATTCTAAAAAACTGGCTAAAATTTTAGTTGGAGCTGGTCTTGGCGGCGGTCCGCAAGTGAGGGTTATAAATGGTGATGGAAATCCGACAGCAACTCAATTTTACGCTTTTAATCTTGAGTTTGACGGAGGTGTGTATGTCGCGGCAGGCGATATAGATGGCGACAGACGCGATGAAATTATTGTTGGCGCAGGTTGGTCAGCTCCTCCTTATGTAAGAATTTTTGATGGGTATCCAAAAGCGCAAGTATCCGATTTTTTGGCTTATAATGAAAAATTTAAAGGGGGAGTGCGGGTAGCAGTTGGTGATGTTGATGGCGATGGGGTAGATGAAATTATTACTGGTGCTGGTTTTGATGGCAGTTCAAAAATTAAAATTTTTAATAATCAAGGCAAGCGAAAATATAAAACATTTATGGCTTATGATCGAGAGTTTTCCGGCGGGGTTTATGTCGCGGCAGCAGATTTAAATGGTGACAAAAAAGCAGAAATTTTAGTTTCTGCTGGGGAAGGTGGTGGGCCGCAGGTAAAAATTTTCAATAAAAAAGGAAAATTAAAAAGAGCTTTTTTTGCCGGAAATCCAAAAGATCGTTTTGGTGCTCGTGTGGCAGCAGTTGATGTTAATGGCGATAAAAAATCTGAAATTCTAATTTCAGCAGGCTATGGTGATAAGCCATGGGTGCGGCTTTTTTCCCGTTTTGGAAAAAAACGCAAGGATTTTTTTGCCTTTGACAAAAATTTCAAAGGCGGAATCTATATTGCAGGAGGAGATACAAATGGCGATGGAAGAGAAGAAATTGTAACATCCGCGGGTTTAGGCGGCGGTCCGCAAGTGCGGGTATTTTCGCCCGATGGCCAAAAAGTTTATGCCAGTTTTTTCGTCTTTGACCAGAAATTTCATGGCGGAGTGAGAGTGGCAACTGTAAAATAAATTTCAAAAATCCAAAATCCAAATGTCAAATAAAATTTAAAATCCCAAATGTCAAAATTTAATATTTAGACATTTATCATTCATTTGATATTTGAGCTTTGACATTTTGGTTTAAACTAGTTATGTCTAAAGTCTTAGTAACTGGCGGGGCAGGGTTTATTGGTTCGCATATTGTTGATTTATTTATCAAAAACAGCTACCAGGTCGTGGTGGTAGACAATTTGAAGACCGGTAAAAAAGAAAATCTAAATCCCAACGCGAAATTTTTTGAAAATGACATTTGTGATGCTGTGGCTTTGGAGAATATTTTTAAAGAAGAAAGACCTGATTTTGTTTCCCATCAGGCAGCGCATGCTTCAGTGCGCGAGTCAGTTGAAGATCCGCAGTTTGATGCGCAAAACAATATTTTCGGCAGTTTAAATATTTTGGAAAATTGCGTAAAATTCGGCGTTAAAAAAATTGTCTTTGCTTCAACTGGCGGCGCGCTATATGGCGAGGCAGATCAAATTCCCACGCCAGAAAATTATCCCGCGCATCCCCTTTCTCCTTATGGTGTGGCAAAATTAACTATTGAGAATTACTTATTTTATTACGGAATAATAAAAAATTTGAATTATGTAGTTTTACGATACGCTAATGTTTACGGCGAGCGCCAGGATCCCTTTGGTGAAGCAGGAGTTGTCGCGATTTTTTCTCAAAAAATAATTTCAGGTAGTCAGCCAGTGATTAATGGCGATGGCAATCAGACTCGTGATTATGTTTATGTCGGCGATGTAGCGCAGGCAAATCTACTAGCATTAGAATCTAATAAAACAAAAATTGCTTATAATATTGGCACAGGCATGGAGACATCGGTTAATGAACTTTTTAAAATAATGATCGAAATTTCTGAAAAAAAAGTTAAAGAAGTTCATGGAGCGGCAAAAGAAGGGGAGCAACGTCGCAGCGCTTTGGATTTTACAAAAATTAAAAACGAATTAGGATGGAAACCAAAAGTGGCATTGAAAGAGGGGTTGCAAAAGACATGCCAGTGGTTCTTGAATAAGAAGTAAGAATTAGGAAGTATGAATTAAGAATAGTCCCGACCTCGTCGGGACTAAAATCTTAATTCTTAATTCTAGATTCTTGATTCTATTTTGCATTGACTTTCTTCAAAAACTAATTAAAATAATAATAACTTTATTTAAAAAAATTTACTAATTAACAAAAAAATTATGCGCAATGGAAATTTTAAATTTACTTCAGAGTCAATTACTGAAGGTCATCCGGACAAAGTTTGCGACCAAATTTCAGATGCAATTTTAGATTCAATTATTGCAAAAGATCCCTATGCTAGAGTTGCAACAGAAACAATGGCAGGAATGGGATTTATTATTGTCACTGGCGAAATTACAACAAAAGCTTATGTCGAAATTCCTGATGTTGTCCGCCAAGTTTTGAGTAATGTAGGATATACAAAGCCAGAATATGGATTTGATCATAAAAGTGTCGGCGTTTTAACTTCTATTCATGCCCAATCGCCGGATATTGCCTTGGGCGTAACGAAAAAAGGTAAAAAGACTGGTGCGGGAGATCAGGGGATGATGTCAGGTTATGCTATCAATGAAACAAAGGAGTTGATGCCTTTGCCAATTTTGCTGGCGCATAAACTAGCAAGGCAATTGGCGCAAGTGCGAAAGAAAAAGATTTTGCCATATTTGCGGCCAGACGGGAAAACTCAAGTGACAGTAGAATATGTAAATGGCAAACCTTGCTGCTTAAACAATATAGTAGTAGCGGCTCAACATGATCCTGATGTTACTTTAACGAAACTCAGAAAGGACATTGTTCGACATGTGATAAACCTCGTTTGCCAAGAATATTTAACAAAAGAAACCAAATTTTATATCAATAATACTGGCCGGTTTGTTTTAGGTGGGCCAGTGGCTGACGCAGGCTGTACAGGAAGAAAAATTATTGCTGATACTTATGGCGGAGTGGGTGGACATGGCGGAGGAGCGTTTTCTGGTAAAGATGCGACAAAAGTCGACCGCACCGGTGCTTACATAGCTCGTTATATTGCCAAAAATATTGTTGCGGCAAAATTAGCGGATAAATGTGAAGTTCAATTGTCTTACGTTATCGGCTGTGTTGAGCCACTTTCGGTTTTTATCGATACCTTTGGCACAGAACAAGTTGCGCCAGAAAAAATTAAAAAAGCCGTTTTGAAGATTTTTGATTTAACACCATCAGGAATGATTGAACAGCTTGATCTGCGCCGGCCAATTTTCAGAAAAACATCTTGTTATGGCCATTTTGGCAGGCTTGAGCCAGAGTTTACGTGGGAAAAAACAGATAAAGTGAAGGCGTTGTTGAGAGAAATAAAATAAACCACGAATTGAACACGGATTTATTACAGATTTTACACCGATCACACAGATAGACAATTTGTGTGATTTGTGTCTAATTTGTTAAAAATTTGTGTAAAATCTGTTTATCTATGAAAATATCAGTGATCGGTACTGGCTATGTCGGTTTAGTTTTAGGCGCTTGTTTAGCCAAACTTGGCAACAGGGTTTTTTGTGTTGATATCGACAAGAAAAAAATCGCCAAATTAAAGAGAGGTATATCCCCAATTTTTGAGCCTCAAGTTGAAGAAATTATTCAAAAAACTCTAAAACAAAAAAGAATTTCTTTTCATACGGAATTTAAAAAACCTCTGCAGGACAGTGAAGTTATTTTTATTGCTGTTGGCACGCCCCAGCGCAAAGATGGCAAGGCAGACTTATCTTATGTGGAAGCCGCAGCGCAGGAAATCGCAAAGAATATGAATGGCTATAAATTGGTTGTCACTAAAAGCACGGTTCCAGTAGGGACAGGTCAGCAAGTGAAAAAAATTATCCAAGGACACTACAAAGGCGATTTTGATATTGCTTCTAATCCTGAATTTTTGCGCGAAGGCCATGCAGTAGAAGATTTTTTAAAACCTGATCGTATTGTTATTGGTACAGAATCGGCGCGGGCGCGTGATATTTTACTTTCAATTTATGAGTCATTGGATTTTCCCAAAGTAACAACCACTGTGGAAAGTTCAGAAATGATCAAATATGCCTCTAATGCTTTTTTGGCAACAAAAATTTCTTTTATCAATGAAATTGCTAATATCTGCGAGAAGGTCGGGGCTGATGTTGAGGATGTGGCGCGGGGGATGGGCCTTGACGGCCGCATTGGCCATTCATTTTTGAAAGCGGGAATTGGCTGGGGCGGCTCGTGTTTTCCAAAAGATGTTCATGCGCTAAATCAGATTGCCGGTACATCGGGGTATGATTTCCGTCTTTTAAAAGCGGTGATTGAAGTTAATGCCAAACAACGGGCGTTTGTTTTGGATAAATTGGAGGAATTGCTTGGTAATTTGAAAGGCAAAAAAATTTGTGTTTTGGGTTTAGCGTTTAAGGCAAATACTGATGATGTGCGCGAGTCAGTGGCAATTGAAATTATACGTGCTTTAATTGGTCTTGGGGCAAGGGTTTCTACTTACGATCCAAAGGCACAAGAAAATGCAAAAAATGCAGTTGGTGATGGAGTGGTATTTGCCACTGATTCTTATAAGGCCGCAAAAGACGCCGAAGTTTTAGTCATTGCCACTGAATGGCCGGAATTTGAAAAATTAGATTATAAAAAAATTAAGAAATTACTACGCCAGCCGATTGTTATCGACGGCCGTAATTTGTTAAATCCTTTGAAATTGCAAAAATTAGGATTTAGGTATTTTGGGGTGGGAAGAAGTTTTTCTAAGATAACGAAGTTATAGAAATCACATTCTGAAATTACGCCATAGGGGATATAAATTGGCTAATATTAGCAATATCTTAGTGCCATTTTGGAATGTGATGTCCATAGGCAAAATGAGATAGCTAATCAATAATTAAAATGTTAATAATAAACAAAAAAATATTAAGTAATAAATTGACGCTATAGCTTGATTTTATTACTTAATGTTTTTCATCTAATTATTTTTTATGGCAAAAAGTTATCAACCAAATTTAACCGAAGAAATTTTACTTTTTCTGGAGGCGATCATTAAAGCGCCAATCAAGGCATTTTTTGATACGCCTTATAAATGCCGCGTTTATAAAAAAACATTTTACCCGCGTATTAAAAGTTTAGAAAAATCAGGTTATGTAAAAAGGAACAAAAAATTTTTATATTTAACTAATAAAGGGAAACTAAAAGCATGGTACACAAAGTGGAAATTTAGAAAAATTGATATAAAAAATTGGGATGGCAAATGGCGGATATTTAGCTTTGATGTTCCGGAAAATAAAAAATGGCTGAGAGAGAATCTTAGAGGGAAATTAATCGCTTTAAATTTTGTGCGGCTTCATGATAGTGTTTGGGTGACTCCTTTGCCAATTGAAAATGAAATAGAGCAGCTTTTGCAAATGTTAGAAATAAAATATTTTGTTCGCTATATGATTGTAGAGAAAATTAATTTTGACGAAGATCTAAAAAAGAAATTTTTTAAATAATATTCGTTGAATATTTATTTTATTTAGAGAAAGACATAAAAAAATGCAGGTAAGATAATATTTTGCCGCTATAGCATCAAAATATTACTTAGAATTTTTTAAATGTCACCCTTTGAGTTTCTAATCTCTGGACTTTTAGTCCATAACTTCAGTATACTGAGGGTATGATGCAATATTACCGTGTGACTTCTCATACCAGGTTTGATAGTAAGTATCATTT